>CALVPU010000248.1 GCA_944353735.1 uncultured Eubacteriales bacterium
GCACCAGCATATCTGTACACAACATTTCGATTGCCTGTCTCTGTTCCTGTTCTTTCGTCAGCATCTTCATCACCTGTCTTCAGTATATCAGAAAAAGGCCGCTCGCGCGACCTTTTTTGACAGACTATCGGCGAAATTCCTTTTCGCCGATTTTTTCATTTTTCTATTGACATTTCGCGTCGTCGGTCCTATAATATCTTTTAGTGAAAGATATTCACGGCGCGAGCCGGGGTCTTTCCTCAATGCGGAACCGGCAGATGGAGCCGAACGGCACACCGCTGGTTTCCGATGAAACACATAGACACGGAACGCATAGAAAGGATGGAGCAACATGTTCGGAAACAAGCATTCGAAAGTCACGCACGCCATTGAAAAGGGCAAAGCTTCCGCGCTGGTCGATCTGGTGCACGACAAGGATGAATCGGTTCGCCTCGAGGCGATCGACGGTCTGGGCAAGTTGAAGAGCAACGACGGCGTCAATCCGCTGACCCATCTGCTGCATGATCCATCCGCTGAGGTGCGCAAGCACAGCGCGCTGGCGCTGGGCGAAATCGGCGATCCGCACTCCAAGGCGCACATCTCCTTTGCCGCTGAACATGAGAGCGATGCCGGCGTCAAGGAAGCGATGCACGCGGCGCTCACCAAGCTGAAGGACTATTGATCCGCGGCACAGGGCAGGGAGGCGGGAGAAGATGGATTACCAATCGCTGGCGGAGGAACTGCTCGGCGCGCTCGCCTATCAGCGGCCTCCGATGGAAAAGCCCAACCAGATGAGCATCGGGGAACGCGGCATCCTCAACTTCCTCTGCTTTGTGCGCGACGGCGTTCTTTCCGGCGATCTCAGCCGAGATGTAGGTCTCTCCACAGGGCGCACCGCGACGGCGCTGAAGAACCTCGAAAAGAAGGGCATGGTCGAGCGCGTGGCGTCGCAGGGTGACCGGCGATGCGTCGTCGTCCGCATCACGGACGCGGGGCGCGCGGCAGCGGAATCCTTCCGCGCACAGGTTGTCGCGCATACGGAGGAGCTGCTACGCGGGCTCGGTGAAGCGGATGCCAGCGAATACGTGCGCATCGTCAAGCGGCTCATCGCCATGCAGCGCGCAGGTGAAGACGCGGGCGATGGAATGCATTGATTCAAATAATGCGAGGGCGGTCCCGGCGGAATGATATCCGCGCGAGATCGCCCTCGCTTTGCTGTGGAGAAAGGTGAATCGCGCTTCGCCGGAAGCGGGCGAGATGGATGAAAAAGGTGGCTCCGCGGGTTTTCCCGTGGAGCCACCAGCCACTTTAGTAGGCGGCGTTCGGATTGAGATAGATCTGTCCGTTGGCGTTCATCAGCACCATCAGCGTATCCGCGCCGATGACACGCGCCTCCGGCGTGACCAGAACGAGTGCGCCGCCATTGTTGGCGTTGTAGTCGTTCTGGAACGCAGCGACCGCGCTGAGCGTGGCGTCATCCAGCATGCCATCGGTGTAGGAACCGAACTGCAGCCAGCCCCATTCAACCAGGCGTGCCTGCACGGCGCTGATCAGCGTCGGGTCGCTGTTGGCATCCAGCGGCACCTGCCACTGTTCCTGCGGAATCGTCGCGGTGGGTTCAGGCGTGGGCTCCATCGTCGGTTCGGGCGTGGGGACCTCGGTCGGGACAGGGGTGGGTTCCAGCGTCGGTTCCGGCGTGGGAACTTCGGTCGGGACGGGGGTGGGTTCCAGTGTCGGTTCCGGCGTCGCCTGAATGGCGAGGCAGAACGCCATCTCGGAAGTCGCGCCATCCTCCGCCGTACCGCCCTCGGGAATGGCGGTCACGCGCAGCGTGTAGACGACGCCGGGCGTCATGACGCTGGTATCAAGGCTGCCGCCAGTCTGTTGCTGGACCTCCGCATCGGAGACGACGTTGCCGCCGTCGAGAATCGTCACGCGGTAGTCCGCAGCCCCCTCCGAATACCAGCTCATCGACACGATGCCTTCGCCGACATAGGCGACGCCATCCACGTTCTCCAGCACGGGCTGGATGTCGATGACCGGCGCGGCGACGGGCGCAACGGGCGCTTCGGTCGGCTCGGGCTCAGCAGTCGGCTCGACAGTCGGTTCCGCAACAGGCTCAACGGTCGGTTCAACAGTCGGCTCAACCGTGGGTTCAGGCTCGACCACAGGTTCAGCTTCCGGTTCTGCCGGCTCGGGCGTCGGTTCTTCGACGGGCGCGGGAACCTCCGTCGGCTCGGTCGCCTGAACGGCGAGGGAGAAATTCGCCTCGGAAGTCGCGCCGTCCTCCGCCGTGCCGCCTTCGGGGATGGCGGTCACGCGTAGCGTGTAGATCGCGCCGGGCGCCATGACGCTGGTGTCAAGACTGCCCTCGGCGTTTGCGACGTCCGCCTCGGAGAAGAGATTGCCGTCCTGAAGGATTGCCACGCGGTAGCTGGCGGCGCCTTCGGCATACCAGCTGATCGTCAGCACGCCTTCGCCGACGTAGGTAACGCCGTCCACGCTCTCCAGCGCGGGCTGGATGTCGATGACCGGCGCGGCGACGGGCACAGCGGGCACCTCGGTCGGCTCAACCGCCGGTTCTTCGGTCGGCTCGATGGATTCGACGGGCGCTTCGGTTGCCTCGGGAATGGGCGTCGCCTCGGTAGCTGGCGCTTCCGTCTCCGTCGCCTCGGTTACGGGCGCTTCGGTCGGTTCAGCCGTCGGCTCCGCTGCCGGTTCGGCGGCGTGGATCGCGAAGCGGAGCTCGGACGAAGCGCCGTCTTCAGCCTCTCTGCTCGCGGGCAGCGCCGTTACGTGCAGCGTGTAGATCTGGTCGGGAACCAGCACGTCGGAGTGGAGCGACAGGCTCTCCAGCTCGGTGATCGTGCTCGCGCAGATCGCGCCGGAAGCATCGGTCACCTCGACGGCGTACTGCGCCGGATCGCCTTCGCACGTCCACTGGAAGGTGACGACGCCGGGGAGCACGTAGGTCACGCCGTCGACCGTCTCGTCGACTTCGCCGATGGAAAGCTGCGGCACGCCGAGGGGCGCAGCTGCCTGCGTCTCGGTGGGTTCCACCGCTTCCGGCGTCGGTTCAGGCGTGTTTTCGGGCGCGGGCGTCGCTGTGGGCTGCACTTCCTCCGGACGGAGGATGAACGACTGGCTCGCGGGCGTGCCCTGCGCCAGAACGCCTTCCGGCGGGATCGCCGTTACCAGAGCGGTGTAGAGCGTTCCGCGCGAGAGGGCGCTGGCATCGAAGGTGTAGGTCAGCTCGGCGACCGTCGTCTCAAACAGCACGGACGAGCTGTCGCGGATGACCACGTTGTACGCGCCGGCACCTTCGACCGCAGTCCATTGGAAGGTCAGTGCGGGACCGTCGACATAGGCGATGCGGTCCGAGGAGGGTTCGGCGCCGACGATGGAGAGCACCGGCGCGGCGAGCTGTTCGACCGTCTCATCTTCGCGGATGCGCAGGCGGACCGACGCGGTAGCGCCCTGCTCGACCGTGCCGCCCTCGGGGATGGCGGTGACGTAGAGCGTGTAGGACGCGCCCGGAGTCATCGAGGAGGGATTGAGCACGTAGCCGGTTGCCGTGGTCGTCTCGCTGGAGAAGTAGGCATCGGCGGCGTCGCGGATCTCGATGTAGTACTGCGCGGCGTTTTCGACGGCGTTCCAGCGGAAAGTCGTCGCATTTTCGTCGAGCGTGTAGATGCCTTCGCCGTCCGGTTCCATGCCGTCGACGGTGATGACCGGCGGCTCCACCGGAGCGATCGGCTCAAGCTGATCGTCCAGCGCAAACTTCAGCGCCTTGCTCGCGGCGTCGTCCATGGTGCCGTTGGTGGGAATGGCGTAGACGTAGAACGTGTAGGTCATGCCCTCGCGCAGCAGGTCCGAAGAGAAGCTGGCGAACTCGTTGTTCGTCTCCTGACCGAGGACAGTATTGCCGTTGGCGTCGCGGATCTCGACGTAGTAGCTCTCAAGATCGCCCTCGGCGTACCAGCGCAGCGTCACGGTGCCGGGATAGACGTAGAACACGCCCTCGTTGAGGCGGGAGACGGTTTCGATCGTGGAGACCACGTTGGTGATCGTTCCCACAGCCGGCGGTTCCGGCGGCGTCTCCATGCGCGCAAAGCTCAGCGTCGCCGAGGTGATGTGCGCGGCGTTGCCGTCCGCGGGATACGCGGTGACCTGCAGCGTGTAGATGCGGTCCGCCGCCAGCGAGGCGATGGGGACGCCGATGCGCAGCGTATGGGTGTCGGCGTCGACGAGCACCGCGCCGGTATTGTCGGTAATGCGGATGTTGTAGCGGTCAACGTCGCCCGCGGCGCTCCACGAGAAGATCACGTTTCCGGTTGCGGAACAGCGCTCCGTCAGGTAATAGACGCCGCCCACGCGCGTCTCATAGCAGTCGATGCCGATGACAGGCGTGCCGATGATGGTCGGCTTGACGTAGACCGGCGCATAGGGGGAGAACAGCAGCTGCTGCATCTCGACGGTGGCGACGCCAGTGGGGCGCATGCCGACGGTCTGCTGGAACAGCTGAACCGCCGCCTGGGTCTGGCTGCCGAAATAGCCGGTCACGTTGGCGGTGAAGTAGTTCAGTTCCTTCAGTCGGCGCTGCAACCGTGCCACGCGCTGGCTCTCGTCGCCGCGGCGCAGCGTGATGTAGCCATTGTACTCCGGCGCGCTGGCAGAGAACAACCGCTGCTGGACGGTCGCGCTCGCCTCGCCATTGATGACGAGACCGACCTGCGCCTGGAAGCGGCGCACCGCCTGCGCGGTCGCGGAGGTGTAGGAATCGCCGACGCTGCCGTCGAGGTAGTACAGGTCCTTCAGGCGCTGGTTCAGCTGGCGCACGCGATAGCCGCTGTCGCCCTGCCGCAGGTCGATGTAGCTCGAGCAATGCGGCGCGCCGGCGGCGTAGAGCGCGATCAGCGTATCGCGCGTGGCGCTGTCGGACACGGCAAGGCCGTTTTCGCGCTGGAACAGCTGGACCGCCGTCTGCGTGCGGACACCGAAAATGCCGTCCGCGTCGTCGGCGAGATAGCCCAGATCGCGCAGCCGCTGCTGCATCGTCGTCACGCGCAGCCCGCGATCGCCGCGGTCGAGCTGGAGGTAGGGGTCGTACGGCGAAAGCGTGCCGCTGAGGATCAGGCGCTGCAGGTCCTCGTCGGCGATGCCGTTGACCGGCAGGTCGAGGTCGAACTGCAGCAAGCGGATGGCATTTTCCGTGCGCCAGCCGAAGATGCCGTCGATGTAATAGTCATAGTAGCCGAGATCGTACAGCGGTTGCTGGATCGCGCTGACCGCGTCGCCGCGGCTGCCGCGGCTGAGCGGAGCGTACTGCTCGGCGGGCTGCAGGAGCGTCCATGCCGTATCCTCGCCGTCGAGCGCAACGCTCTGTACCAGCACCGTGCGCGTCGTCGACTCCGCAGGAGCTTCCGACGTGAACTCGATGAACGTAAAGGCAGGCGCTTCGCTCTCGGAATACGTCGCGTAGACGGTCAACAGGCCGCTCATCGCCTCGATGTCGTACGAGTCGGGCGCGGCGCCGCTGTCCGAGGCCGGCGCCTGAATGGCGAGGAATTCGCTCAGCGCGCCGCTTTCGAGGTCGACGCTGTAGACCTTCTGGTCCGTGCCCAGCACGAACAGGCGCGCGGCGCTGGCGGTGATCTGGCTGTCCAGCGAGATCTCCGGCGTGGTCAGCACGCGCTGTTCCATCGTCTGCGGGTCGTAGACCTTCAGGCGAATGGCGCTGCCGGTGTTCGCGAGGTAATAGATCTTGCCGTCGAGCAGCGTGAAGTCGTACACGTTGGTGTCGATCGCGTCGGCTGCGAAGGCGTCGGGCTGCAGCAGGAACAGCGTGCTGCCGTCCGCCAGATAGATCTGCGCGCCGTCGCTGAGCACGCTCTTCGTCGGCAGGCTGCCGGTAAAGGGTTCGAAGCTGTCGGTCGCCTCGACGTAGGTGACCGCGCCGGCGCCGTCGGCGTAGGTTGCGACCAGACCATCCGCCGAGAGGAACAGGCGGTCGAACGCCTCCTGACCGTCCGGCGACGTGTAGGCGACGGAGATCATGTCGTCCTCGAAGTCCGCCTTCATCAGCTGCGTGCGATCGTCCGCCGGCACGAAATACAGGTCGGTGCCGACCATGCACGCCGCCGCGACGTTATCGGCGACCACGTTCTCCTCGAACGTCGACAGGTCCAGACAGACCAGCGCGTTCGCCGTTTCGCCCGCATCCGTCTCGCTCTTGCTCAGAAAGATCAGGCGGTAGGAATCGATGGAGATGATCGCGTCCGCAGGCAGC
>CALVPU010000249.1 GCA_944353735.1 uncultured Eubacteriales bacterium
GGACTTTGACTCCCGCACTCGCAGGTTCGACCCCTGCCGCCCCAGCCATCTGATCCATTAGCTCAGTCGGTAGAGCATCTGACTTTTAATCAGAGGGTCCGGGGTTCGAGCCCCCGATGGGTCACCATGTCAAAACCCCTGGGCCGCAATGGCTGAGGGGTTTTCTTTTATTTCTGGCAACCGCTTCCGGCGCTTTCCGCGCAGGGTTTCCGGGGAGGGCGGCGGATGGACGCGCGGAGAGCCGGCTGCGCGCCTCAGCGGGAAGCGCCGCACGGGGAATGCGACGGATGATCAAGACGCAGAGCGAGGACCGCGGGCGCATGGCTCGCGGTCCTCTGTTTTTCCGGTTTTCTGCAAATGCTGCCGGCGGGATTGCTCCCGCGCCGCGTCAGTCGAGCTCGGAGACGAATTCCTTGATGCGCGCCATGCCCTCGACGATGTTCTGGCGGCTGGTGGCGTAGCTCAGGCGGATGTAGTTGTCGTCGCCAAAGGCGAGCGCCGGCACGACCGCCACGCGCTTTTCGTCCAGCAGCAGCTCGGCGAAGCGCGTCGAGCCGGTGATGACCTGCCCCTTGTGGGAGCGGCCGATGATCTGCTTCAGGCTCGCCATGATGTAGAACGCGCCCTTGGGCAGCTTGCAGCTCATGCCGTCGATCTCGTTGACCAGACGGTACATCAGGCGGCGGCGGCCGTTGTACTCGTCGATCATCGACAGGATGTACTTGTCGCCGCAGGAGAGCGCGGTCGCCGCCGCGTACTGGGCGATGGAATTCGCGCCGCTGGTGGCGTGGCTCTGGAACGACGTCATCGCCTTGATGACGTTCTTCGGTCCGGCGGCATAGCCGATGCGCCAGCCGGTCATGGCGTAGGTCTTGGATACGCCGTTGACCACGATGCACTGCTTCTTGATTTCCGGACCGAACGACGCCATGCAGCAGTGCTTTTCGTCGTCGTAGATCAGCTTTTCGTAGATCTCGTCGGAAATGACGTAGAAGCCGCATTCCACCGCCAGATCGGCGATGGCGGCGAGCTCCTCGCGGTTCCAGACGCAGCCGTTGGGGTTGTTCGGCGTGTTGATGATCAACGCCTTCGTGTGCTCGGTGACGTAGGGGCGCATCATCTCCGCGGTGACGACGAAGTTGTTCTCCTCGCAGCCGTGGATCATCACCGGCGTGCCGCCCGCCATGCGGATCATCTCCGGATAGCTCACCCAGCAGGGCGTGGGCAGGAGCACCTCGTCGCCGGGATTGAGGATGGCGCACAGCGCCATGAACAGCGCCTGCTTTGCGCCGTTGGAGACGAGGATCTCCGCCGGCGTGTAGTCCACGGCGTTGTCGTGGTGGAATTTCTCGCAGATCTTCTGGCGCAGGTCCAGCGTGCCCGCGACGGGGGTATAGCGCGTGATGCCGGCGTCGATGGCGAACTTGCCGGCGTCGTTGATGTATTCGGGCGTGCAGAAATCCGGCTCACCGGCGGAGAAGCCGATCACGTCCTGTCCTTCGGCGCGCAGCTGCTTGGCGCGCGCGTCGATGGCGAGCGTGACAGACGGAGAAATGGCGAGCGTGCGTTCGGAAAGCGTTAGCGGCATGTAAAAAACATCCTTTCGGTGCAAAAAAGCGCACAAAGATTTCTGATGCTATTTTATTCGATTGCGCCGCCGGATTCCCGCTCAAAGCGGCGTTTTTTTGGTTAAATTTGCATGATTTACGGAACAATCCTGCAAAAGATGTCCCGCCGGAGGCGAAATTGCGCCGCCGGAAGCGCGATTTCGGGCAATCGCCCGCGTTGAGTTTGCGCAAGGGGGTTTGAAGTTTTGCCCAGAATGTGCTATACTGAATCGTAATGCTCAATGGAAAGGACTTCTCATGGAGGGGTTAGATATGGAATTTGCGAAGAAGAGCGTGGAGACGATCAAGGCTGAGCTCCTCGACAAGCTGCGCACCGCCTTCGGCAGCGGTCTCGAGGAGGCGACCGACGACCAGATCTATCAGGCGCTGGCGATGATGGTCCGCGACGAGGTCATGCAGCGGCGCAGCGCTTCGCGCGGTGTGCGCAAGCAGACGGGCTCGAAGAAGGTGTACTATCTCAGCGCGGAGTTCCTGATCGGCAGGACGCTGCACTCGAACATGGTCAACCTCGTCAACGAGCAGAACTACCTCAAGGCGCTGGACGAGCTGGGCATCGACAAGAACGTCATCTTTGAGCAGGAGCCGGAGCCGGGTCTGGGCAACGGCGGCCTCGGGCGCCTGGCGGCGTGTTTTCTGGATTCGCTGACCACGCTCAGACTGCCGGCGATGGGCTGTACGATCCGCTATGAGTTCGGCCTGTTCCGCCAGAAGATCGTCGACGGCTATCAGGTCGAGGTGCCGGACAACTGGCTCGATTCGGGCAACATCTGGGAGATCCCGCGCCCGCACGAGACGGTGGAGGTGCACTTCGGCGGACGCGTGATTCCCTACGACGACAAGGGCCGCATGCGCTTCCGCCACGAGAACTACAACGTCGTCGAGGCGGTGCCCTACGACGTGCCCGTGCTCGGCTACGACACGACGATGGTCAACATGCTGCGCACCTGGTCGGCGCGCTCGCCCAAGCGCATCGACATGCAGTCGTTCAACTCCGGTCAGTACGTCAAGGCGATGGCGGAGCGCGAACTGGCGGAGGTCATCTCCAAGATCCTCTACCCCAACGACGACAGCTATCAGGGCAAGGAGCTGCGCCTCAAGCAGCAGTACTTCTTCTCCTCGGCGTCGATCCAGTACGCGGTCAACGACTTCCTCAAGGTCTACGGTCCGCAGTGGGAGATCTTCTCCGACAAGGTCGCGGTGCACATCAACGACACGCATCCCGCCGTGGCGATCCCCGAGCTGATGCGCATCCTCATGGACGAGCACGACCTGAGCTGGGAAGAGGCGGAGAAGATCTGCGTGAACACATTCGCCTACACCAACCACACCGTCCTGCAGGAGGCGCTCGAGCGCTGGCCGGAGCAGCTCTTCGCCGAGCAGCTGCCGCGCGTCTACATGATCCTGCAGGAGATGAACAAGCGGCTGTGCGCCAAGCTGTGGGACGTCTATCCCGGGCAGTGGGAGCGCATCGGACACATGGCGATCCTCGCCTACAATCAGGTGCACATGGCGAACCTTGCCGTCGCCTATTCGCACTCGGTCAACGGCGTGTCCGCCATCCACACCAACATCCTCAAGAAGCAGACCTTCCACGATTACTACGTGATGAACCCGCGCAAGTTCGTCTCCATCACCAACGGCATCACGCACCGCCGCTGGCTGTTCCAGTGCAATCCCGGCCTGACCGCGCTCATCGACGACGCGCTGGGCACCAAGTGGCACAAGGACATTGAGCGGCTGCGCGATCTGGTGCCGTTCGCCGACGACGCGGCGTTTCGCGAGAAGTTCGCGCAGGTCAAGTACTTCAACAAGCTGCGCCTGGTCGACCGCGTGCGCCGCATGCAGGGCATCGAGATCAATCCCGACAGCCTGTTCGACGCGCAGGCCAAGCGCCTGCACGAGTACAAGCGCCAGCTGATGAACGCGCTGGGCATCCTGCTGTACTACAACACCATCGTCGAGCATCCCGACCGCCAGTACCTGCCGCGCACGTACCTGTTCGGCGCCAAGGCGGCGCCGGGCTATCAGCGCGCGAAGCTGACCATCAAGCTGATCAACTCCGTGGCGGAACTGGTGAAGAAGCACCCGGTGGCGTCGAAGTACATCAACGTCGTCTTCCTCGAGAACTACTGCGTCTCGCAGGCGGAGGTGCTGATGCCCGCCGCCGAGTTGTCCGAGCAGATCTCCACCGCCGGCAAGGAGGCCAGCGGCACCGGCAACATGAAGTTCATGATGAACGGCGCGGTGACGATCGGCACCATGGACGGCGCCAACTGCGAGATCTACGACGAGGTCGGCGCGGACAACATCTACATCTTCGGCCTGACCGCCGAGCAGGTTGAGCGCGGCTACACGAACTACCGCGCCAGCGAGGTCTACGAGACCAACCCCGCCATCCGCAAGGTCATGGAGCAGCTCATCGACGGCACCCTCTGCCCGGAGAACCCGCGCATGTTCCAGGAGATCTACCACGCGCTGCTGTTCGGCGATGGCGGCGGAATGGCGGACCCGTACTTCGTGCTCAAGGACCTGCCGCAGTATTTCGTGACGCAGAAGAAGGTCTCTTCCGATTATATGGACAGGGACAAGTGGCTGCGCAAGGCGGTCATGAACACGGCTTGCTCCGGCATATTCTCGTCTGACCGGACCATCGGCGAGTACAATCGCTTCATCTGGCATCTCAAGCCGCTGGACCTGTAAGCACAAAGGCAAAGGGCGAGGGCATCCTTCGCCCTTTCGATGAAATTCTGCCGCGCAAGGGAGGCAAGCCGGCGCGCGGCATGGAGCGGATTGCGAATATGATGATCTTTCACGATTCCCGGCAGGGGATCTATCGCTCGATCATGGGCGCCGCGCCGTGCGGCTCGGAGGTCACGCTGCGCGTGCGCGCGAACGGCGTGCAGTCGGTCGTCGCGCGCGTGTGGTGGGACGGCGCTGAGTCGCTCTATCCGATGTCGCCCGAGGGGCAGGATCTCTATGCCTGCGAGCTGACAATGCCCGCGCAGCCGGGGCTTTTGTGGTATTATTTCCGCGTCGTGGACGACGAGGGAAAGCTCTGGTACTTCGGCAACGCCGCGGACCGGCTGGGCGGCGTGGGCGAACTGTACGAAAGCGAGCCGCCTTCCTATCAGATCACCGTGTTCGACGGCGCGTTCTCCACGCCGGCGTGGCTGCGCAACGGCATGATGATGCAGATCATGGTCGATCGCTTCTGCCCATCCCGCGAACCCGACGCGCGCCGGCTGCCGGCGGGCTCGTTCTACCACATGCACTGGGACGAGGACCCCGTGCTCGTCGTCAACGACCGCCGCGGCGACTACTGCGCCAACGACTTCTTTGGCGGCGACCTCAAGGGAATCGAGCAGAAGCTCGACTACCTCGCCGGTCTGGGCGTGACGGTGATCTACTTAAACCCGATCTTTCAGGCGCGCAGCAACCACAAGTACGATACCGGCGATTACATGCGCGTCGATCCCGCCTTCGGCACCGAGGCGGACTTCCGCGACCTCTGCGCGGCGGCGAAGCGCCGCGGCATCCGCGTCATACTCGACGGCGTGTTCTCGCACACCGGCGCCGACAGCCGCTACTTCAACCGCAGCGGTACCTACGGCGCGGGCGGCGCGTACAACGATCCCGAATCCCCCTACGCCAAGTGGTACACATTCAAGCGCTGGCCCGACGAATATGAGAGCTGGTGGGGCATCCAGACGCTGCCGACCGTCGACAAGCACAATCCGGCGTACCGCCGCTTCATCATCTCCGATCCCGACAGCGTCGTCGCCCACTGGCAGCGCGCCGGCGCGTCGGGCTGGCGGCTGGACGTCGCCGACGAGCTGCCGATGGACTTCATCCGCGCCATTCGCCAGCGCGAAAAGGACATCGACCGGGATGCGGCGCTGATCGGCGAGGTCTGGGAGGACCCGAGCAACAAGGTCGCCTATGGCAAGCTGCGCTGCTACTGCACGGGCGACACGCTCGACTGCACGATGAATTATCCGCTGCGCGACGCCATTTTGCAGTTCATGTGCTGCCGGATCGACGCCGCCGCGTTTGTGCGCCGCGTGGAGTCGATGCGCGAAAATCAGCCCAAGGCGTTTTTCTATTCGCAGATGAACATGCTCAGCAG
>CALVPU010000250.1 GCA_944353735.1 uncultured Eubacteriales bacterium
CCGCCTCGATCTGGGCGTGACCGCGCCGCCGCACGGACTGACGCTGATGGAGGTGTTTTACGATGCCGCCGACCTTGAGCGCTGACTTCTGGCGCGCGCTGGAAGCGCTTGCCGCCGAATGCGAAGTCGTCGTCGACCGCCCGCGCGGATCGCGCCACCCGCGGCACGGGTTTGTCTATCCGCTCGACTACGGCTATCTGAAGGGCACGTCGTCCATGGACGGCGGCGGCATCGACCTCTGGCTCGGGTCGCAACCCGGCTTGCCGCTCACCGGCATCATCGTCACCGTCGATCTCGCCAAACGCGATTCAGAGATCAAGCTGCTGCTGGGACTGAACGAGGCGGAGATCGCGCAAGTTCTCGCCTTTCACAACGAAAGCGCGACCATGAAGGGACTGCTCATTCGCAGGGAGGAAGGATTATGACCACGACCAACGCCATGCGCCTGCTCAAGCAAGCGGGCATCGCCTTCGAGACGGCGGCCTACGAAGTCGACGAGAGCGACCTCAGCGGCGTCCACGCCGCGGCGTCGATGGGACTTGATCCCGCGCGCGTGTTCAAGACGCTGGTGGCGCGCGGCGAAAAGCACGGCGTATGCGTGTTCTGCATTCCCGTGGCGCGCGAGCTGGACTTGAAAAAGTGCGCCGCCGCCATGGGCGAGAAGAAGGTGGAGATGATCCACGTGCGCGAGCTGCAGGGACTGACCGGCTACATCCGCGGCGGCTGCTCGCCAGTGGGCATGAAGAAAAAGTATCCCACCGCGATCGACGCCTCTGCCCAGCAGTTCGATGCCATTTACGTCAGCGCCGGTCAGCGCGGCCTGCAGATGCGCGTCGATCCCCGCGCGCTGGCGCAGTACGTCGGCGCCAGCTTTGTCCCGCTGACCAAGGACGCTTGAACGATCAGACAGCACAGGTCCCGCCGCAAACGCACGCCGCCCCGCTCACGACAATCGTGGGCGGGGCGGCGTGCGTTTGACAAGTCCGCAGGCTGCCAGAACCGGAATGCTGAAAAAAGCGCAAATGGTGAAAGCAAACTTGCACCGAAGGGGCCGCTTCGCCGTAAGCGATCGCGGGACGCATGCGCAGCTGACGAAGAACACAAAAACCGCAGCCGAGTTCATTGCTCTCGGCGCGGTTTTTGCGTTTGCGTCCTGATCAGCGCTCTGACGCCGCCTCACCCGCAGCAATCGTGCGCGCGACGGCGTTTGGTCGCGCGTGAATGCGCCGGCACAGGCAGAGCGCTGCGCATCCATCACGCATGACGCGCGCCGGCGAAAGCGCTTCCGCCGGCGCGGTTGACGGGAAACTCCCCCTCACGGAGCGGCGTTTCCCGGCGCGTCACTCCTCGACGAAGGCGATGCGGCCTTCGCCGTAGGCATCGGTATAGGCTTCGCCGACCACGCCGCCGAGGGAATCGGTGATGTAGTTGATCAGCACCTGATTGTCGAGCATGACTTCGTCCTGCAGAAGCGTATTGTCCATGAACATGGTATAGCCGTCGCCGCCGGACTTGAGCAGGTAGTTATGCGAAGCGACCGTGTAGGTGGCCTCGGGGTCGATCGGCTCGCCGTTGACGAGGACGTTCTGCACGCGGCGGTCGCCGGTGATCTCGACGAACATGTCGGCATCGTCGGTAACCACGGTGGAATCGACGCTCATGTTGACCTCAAACGTCAGGCCCGAAACCTGCAGGAAGCCGCCGGTCTCCTCCGGCACGTGGCGCACGGACATCTCCAGCGCGTCGAGGATCTCCTGACCGGTCGCCTCAACGACGCACAGCGCGTTGCCAAACGGGTGCACGGCGATGATCTGCTCGTAGGTGATGTCGCCCGCGGGGATCGAATCGCGGATACCGCCGCCGTTGACGAAGGCGATGTCCGCACCGCTGATCGCACGGTAGGCGTCGGCGCAGAGGTCGCCGAGGTTCGTCTCCTGCGAGCGGATGATGCGCACCGGGTTGCCGTCCGCATCCGTCGCGGTGGGATCGTAGATCGTCAGGTCGACGTCGCTGCTGGCAACGACGGTCGCCAGCGTGTCGGCATACTCGGCCTCGATGCTGTCGATGAACGCCGCGGTGTCGTCATCCTGAAAGATCGACTCGGTATGCAGCTGGGTGGTCAGATTGCCCTCGGCGTCGATCGTCAGCGAGCCGAGCGCGGTCAGCTGCGTGCCGGTGGAGCTCATGACGACGTCCTCGCCGTCCTTGTTCTGTTCAAGCTCCATCTCCCAGACGCTGTGCGAATGACCGTCGAGCACGACGTCGATGCCGTTGGTGTTGGCAATCA
The DNA here is from genome assembly GCA_944353735.1 of uncultured Eubacteriales bacterium. Taxonomy (GTDB): domain Bacteria; phylum Bacillota; class Clostridia; order Christensenellales; family Aristaeellaceae; genus Faecivicinus. Next base: position 2,288 of record CALVPU010000250.1, read on the forward strand.
GGTCGGACGAGGTGAAGGGGACGCTGCTCGCCTCGGTGCCCAGATGGGACAGCACGACCACGTAGTCGACGCCCTCGGCGCGCGCATCGTCCACGGCGGACTGCACCGCGGCGTAGAGGTCCGCGCCGTCGTTGCCGCCGCAGAAGGAATAGATGAAGTTGCCCTCTTCATCCTGGAAATAGGTGGGCGTGGACTTCGAGAACGTCTCCGGCGTGCTCGCGCCGACGAAGGCGATCGAATAGCCGCCCGCCTCGAGCACGACGTAGGGCGGCAGAATGGTGTTGCCGTCCAGATCGGTGAAGTTCGCCGACACATAGGGGAAGTCCGCCATCTCGACCAGCTCGTTAAAGCGGTCCACGCCGTAATCGAACTCGTGGTTGCCAATGGTCGCCACGTCGTAGCCGACCTCGTTCATGATGTCGATGATGTACTCGCCGGTGGACAGCGTGCCCACCGCCGCGCCCTGCACGGCGTCGCCGCAGTCGACGAGCAGCACGTCGTAGCCCGCCTTCTCGTAGGCGGCCTTGTACGCTGCCACGCCGGCATAGCCGATGTTCGCGTCGATGGCGCAGTGCACGTCGTTGGTGTAGAGCACGACGACGCCGGCGCCCGCCGCTTCCGCCTCTTCGGCGAAGGCGAAGCCGGTCAGCGCCGTCACGAGCGCGAGCGCGAGGATCAGAAACCTTCTGAGCATGGGAATTACCACCTTTCTGATTGGTTCCGTGAAAATCATATCGCAAGCGCGATAAAAAAGCAAGCGCAGTTGCGCGCAAAGCGGGTCAAAACTTCGTCAAAATTCGCGCAGCACGAGGTCGGTCACGCCATCGCCGAGCCGCGTCTCCACGCGCAGCACCTTCGGATGGGCGGCGTATTCCCCGCGCACCAGATCGCGCAGTGCGCAGCCGCTGTGATAGCCGTGAACGACGCGCAGACGCATCGTGCCCGGTCGCGCGCGCCGCAGCGCCGCGTCGAGCTTGACTTTCGCCTGATAGCGATTCATGCCGTGCAGGTCGATCTCGACGATGGCTCGCATGCGCCCGCCTCCCCGCTGTTTGAGTACCTTCATTATATCAGCGTCCGCACCGGCTGTCAAGAATCGCCCGAAACGTCACGCCTTCGGCCATCTGCCGCATCCTCGAGTGGATTTCTATTGACTTTTGCGGAGAATTCGATATAATCAAGAGCGGAAGCCCGCACATTTTTCCCAAAAATGGTTGCCGCTGTACGCAGCGGCGAAGACGATTCGAGGAGCGTATGGACATGAAGATCCGCAATCTGAGAACCAATCACCTGGAAAACCCCCTCGGTTATCTGATGAAGTCCCCCATGCTCACCTGGACGGCGGAGGATTCCACCGGCACGGTTCAGCGCGGCGCGCGCGTGCAGGTCGCATCCGACGAGGCGTTTCAGGACATCCTCTACGACAGCGGGATGCGCGGCGACATCTCCGCGCTGGGCTTTGTGCCCGACCTCGCGCTCGCCCCGCGCACGCGCTACTGGTGGCGGGTCGAAGTGATCGCCGACGATGGCGACCGCGCGCTCAGCGAGGCGGCCTGGTTTGAAACCGGCAAGCGCGAAGAGCCGTGGGCGGCGCAGTGGGTCCGCGCGCCCTTCGACGCCGGCGTGCACCCGATCCTCGAGCGCAGCTTCGACCTGCCCGCCAAGCCCGTCCGCGCGCGCGTCTATGCGGCGGGACTGGGCGTGTATGAACTCGTCCTCAACGGCGAAACCGTCGGCGACGAGGTGCTCGCGCCGTTTTACAACGACTACAACCTGTGGATTCAGTACCAGACCTACGACGTCACCGACCTGCTCGGCGCCGGCGCCAACCGCCTCGACGCCTGGCTCGGCAACGGCTGGTACCGCGGACGCTTTGGCTTCGGCGACAGGACCGAGGAGATTTACGGCGACCG
>CALVPU010000251.1 GCA_944353735.1 uncultured Eubacteriales bacterium
TGTGAGACACTTCATATCGAAATTCCAAATGAGTATAGATAACTGCAAATAACAGTTTGTAGGGGAGTTCTGATACTCCCCTATAAAAATGGCTATTTATCAACTGTTTGTTGTGACATAGCCTTCATCAAAAATACACTTGTATGAAGGGGACAAACGTGTTATATTATTGGTAACCTGTCATCCGGCAAACGGCGCGCCGCCGCGCGCCGCGCCAACCACTCGCCCAAGGGGAACGCGCCCTTGGGCGATCGCCTGAAATGCGCGCCCGCCGCGGGCAGACGCCATCGAGGAGGAATGAGGATTGTCCGACAACGCGCTGCTGAGGCTGTCCAATCTGGAAAAATCCATCGAGGGAACGAAGATCCTGCGCGGCATCTCGCTGGACGTCCAGCCCGGCGAATTCGTGACGCTGCTCGGTCCGTCCGGCTGCGGCAAGACGACCACGCTGCGCATCATCGCCGGATTGCTCGCGCCCGACGCCGGCACCGTGTCGCTCGAGGGGCGCGACATCACCGCGCTCGCGCCTGAAAAGCGCGACGTGAACACCGTGTTTCAGAACTACGCGCTGTTCCCGCACATGAACGTGGAGAAGAACATCTCCTATGGCCTGCGCGTGCGCGGCATGAAGAAGCCGCAGTGGCAGCAGCGCGTGCGCGAGATGCTCAGGCTGGTGCAGCTGGAGGGCTATGAAAAGCGCATGCCCAGCCAGCTCTCCGGCGGTCAGCGCCAGCGCGTCGCCATCGCGCGCGCCGTGGTGCTCAACCCCAAGCTGCTCCTGCTCGACGAGCCGCTCGGCGCGCTGGACCTCAAGCTGCGCCAGCAGATGCAGCAGGAACTCAAGGACATCCAGAAGCGGCTGGGCATCGCCTTCATCTATATCACCCACGACCAGGAAGAGGCGCTGAACATGTCCGACCGCATCGCCATCATGCGCGAAGGTCAGTTCGAGCAGATCGGCACGCCGGAGGAGATCTATGAACATCCGCAGACGCGCTTCGCGGCGGGCTTCATTGGGCAGACGAACCTGCTGGAGATGGAGGTCGTGCGCGCGTCGTCTGAAGGGCTGACGCTCGCCTACGGCGGCGTCGAGCTGCCGGCGCGCGCGGCGCAGTTCCCGGTCAAGCCCGGCGAAAAGGTCGCCGTCAGCCTGCGCACGGAGCGCATCGGCTTCGCGCGGTCGCCGCTGGCGGCGTGCGCCCTGCCGGCGCAGCTCAAGTCGCGCCACTATGCCGGCGGCTCCATGCGCGCCATCCTCAAGCTGGATACCTGACGCGAGGTGCTGGTGCTGTGCCAGTCGGCGCAGCGCGCCGAGGGCGAAGCGGGCGAGCGCGTCTACCTGAGCTGGAATCCGGACGAGGCGCCGGTGGTCCGCTGACGTGGAGGGAGAGCCATGCAGGAAAACGAAAACCGCACCGAGCCGCGCGGCGAGCGCCGCCGCGGCGCGAGTTCCGCCCTGCTCAGCACGCCCATGATTGTCTGGACGCTGCTGTTCGTGGGCGCGACGATCGTCTACATCGTGGCGCTGAGCTTCCTCAAGCGCAGCCCCGACGGCTTCGGCGTGCTGCCGGAGTTCACGCTGGAAAACTACGCCAAGCTGTTCAACGCCAACTACGCGCGCGTGTTCTGGAACACGATCGTGCTCGGGCTGGAGACCACCGCGCTGTGCGTGCTGATCGGTTACCCGTTCGGCTACTTCATGGGGCGGGCGACGAAAAGGTGGCGCACGGTGCTGATGCTGCTGGTGATCGTGCCCTTCTGGACGAACGCGCTCATCCGCGTGTACGGCTGGCGCATCCTGCTGGTCGGCAACGGTCCGATCAATCAGGCGCTGATGGCGCTGGGACTGATCGAGCGCCCGCTGCAGCTGCTCAACACGCGCGGCGCGGTGCTGCTGGGCATGGTCTACGCGCTGCTGCCGTTCATGATCCTGCCGACCTACACCAGCGTCGAGAAGATGGACTGGTCGCTGGTCGACGCCGGGCGCGACATGGGCGCGAGGCCGTGGAAGGTGTTCCTGACGGTGACGCTGCCGCTGACCGCGCCGGGATTGCTGACGGGCTGCGTGCTGGTGTTCGTGCCCAGTCTGGCGCTGTTCTTCATGTCCGACCTGCTGGGCGGGCCGAGCGACCTGCTCATCGGCAATCTGGTGCAGGATCAGCTGTTCACCAGCCGCGACTGGCCGTTCGCGGCGGCGCTGTCGGTGCTGCTGCTGCTGATCACGTGCCTGATCATGTTCATCTACCGCCGGCTGGGCGGCAAGGCGACCGACATGTCGGTCTTTTGAGAGAAACGAGGTGCGCGCATTGAAAAAGAGGCGTTCGCCGTGGGCGCCGCTGTACCTGACGCTGGTGCTCATACTGATGTACCTGCCCATCGTGGTGGTCGTGCTGTATTCGTTCAACGCCAACACCAGCCGCTTCCCCACCGCGTTTACCGGCTTTTCGCTGACGCACTATCAGGCGCTGCTGCGCGATACCCGCGGCCTGCTCGACGCGCTGTGGAACAGCCTGATCCTCGCCGCGTGCAGCTGCGGCATCTCGATGGTGATCGGCACGCTGGGCGCCATTGGCATGGCGGGGCGCAGGTTCCGCGGTCAGGGCGCGATCGAGACGATGGCGCTGCTGCCCATCATGGTGCCGGAAATCATCCTCGGCATGGCGTTTCTGGCGGTGTTCACGGCGGTCGGGCTGCGCTTCGGCATGCTGACGCTCGTGCTGGCGCACGTGACGTTCTGCACGCCGTACATCTTCATCGTCGTCAAGGGTCGGTTGGCGGGCATGGACGCGTCGCTGGCGGAAGCCTCGCGCGATCTGGGCGCCTCGGCGGCGCGGACGTTCTTTGAGATCACGCTGCCGCTGATCCTGCCGGGCGTGCTCTCCGGCGTGATGCTGGCGTTCGCCATGAGCCTGGACGACTTCGTCATCAGCTTCTTCGTCACCGGCGCGACCACGACAACGCTGCCGCTGAAGATCTATTCCTCGGTGCGCACGGGCGTGTCCCTGCAGGTCAACGCGCTGTGCTCGCTGATGCTCGCCTTCGTCGCCATCGTAATGGCGCTCAAACAGCTGGTCGTCGACCGGCACAGGGGATGAGACGCCGCCGCGCGCGGCCGATCATATCGGGCGAATGCGCCCACAACTTTCTCAATAGGGGGTTGGTATTCATGAAGAAGTTCCTCGCGGTGCTGCTCGCGGCGCTGGTCGCAGTCCTTGGCTGCGTCGCCGTGGCGGAGGAGGAAGAGGAGAAGGTGCTCAACATCTTCACCTGGGAAGGCTATTTCGACGAGACCACGCTCGGGCAGTTCACCGAGGAGACCGGCATCCAGATCAACTTTTCGCCGTTCGCCACCAACGAGGAGATGCTGATGCGCCTGCAAGCCAACGGCGGCTCCGAATACGACATCATCGTCGCCAGCGACTACGCGGTTCAGTCGGCTGCCAGGCAGGGGCTGCTGATGGAGCTGGACAAATCGCTGCTGACCAACTGGGACAACCTCAATCCCGACTATCTGGGCCAGCCCTTCGACCCGGAGAACACCTATTCCGTGCCCTACACCGCCGGCTCGCCGATGATCGTCTACGACCCGTCGCAGGTCGAGGGCGAGATCACGTCGTTCGCCGACCTGTGGGACCCGCAGTTTGAGAACGGCCTGTGGCTGATCGACGACGCGCACGTCATCATCGGCGAAGTGCTGAAGATGCGCGGCTACTCCTACAACACCACCGACGAGGCCGAGCTCGCCGAGGCCGCCGCCAAGCTGCAGGAGCTCAAGCCCAACATCCGCGTGCTCAACTACGACATGAGCTACAACTACGTCGTCTCCGGCGAGGTCAAGGCGGCCTACCTGTTCACGCCCTATGTCGTCAACGCGCTGATGGAGAACCCGAACCTCGTGGCCGTGTTCCCCAGCGAGGGCATCGGCTTCGGCATCGACAACATCATCGTGCCCGCCAACGCGCCGCACCCGAACAACGCGCACGAGTTCATCAACTTCTACCTGCGCGCGGACATCGCCGCGACGGTCGCCGAGATGCAGTGGTACATCAACCCGAATCAGGCCGCCGACGAGCTGATCGACCCCGACTACGCCGCCATGACGCCCTTTAACATTCCCGAAGAGCTGATGGCGACGCGCGAATACGTCGAGGACCTCGGCGAGGACGCGAGCCTGTTCCAGAACATCTGGGACGAGTTCAAGCTCAGCTGAGCCGGACGTTCCCCCGCCTCCCTTCGGAGCGCGGGGGATTTTTGCGCCATGTCCGCGACCGAGCGCGCCGCCCCGCACAAGTATCCTGCGCTGCAACCGAGCGCGCCCCGCAACAAACGCTCTGCGCCGCAACGGAACGCGCCGACCTACACAAGCGCCCTGCGCCACAACAAAGCACGCCGCCCCGCACAAGCGCCTTGCGCCACAGACAGCTGTCCCCCGCCTCCTTGCGGAGCGCGGGGGATTTTTTGCGGCGTATCCGCGGCGGAATCTCTGCGCGGATCAGCGGCGGTAGACCGACGGCGAGACGTTTTCGCGCTTCTTGAAGGCGCGGCTGAAGGAATAGATGCTCTGAAAGCCGACCGCCTCGGCGACGTCGCCGATCGAGGCGTCCGTGGTGACCAGCAGCACCTTGGCGCGCCCGATGCGCGAATCGAGGTGGTACTGAATCGGCGAGACGCCGAACGCCCGCTTGAACTGCCGGCACAGGTAGTACTTGCTGACGTGGATGTTCTCGGCGAGCTCGTCGAGCGTGACGTCGCGGTCGGTGTTGCGGTTCAGGTATTCGCGCACCTGCTGGGCGATATCCTGATTGGGAAAGTGCATCTCGCCCCGCTCGCCGCCGAGCGCCACCTCGCGCATCAATTCGCCGAGCAGCTGCAGGAACATGCCGTTGACCACCATGTCGGAATAGACCATGCGGTTGTCCTTTTCATGGATGATCGACATCATCAGGCTCTCGATCGCCCGCCCGTTGCGCGGGCGCACCACCGGCGGTAGGTCCGGGCAGAGGTCGTCGAGAATGTCCTCGCGAAACAGCCGCTGGTCCGCCGGCGCGATGTCCTCGAGGTCGGCGAACGAGATGTAGACGTAGGGGCTGTTCTCGTCGGTGACCAGGTCGCAGTGAATGTGCGGCTGGTGAATCGGCGCGGTACCGATGACGTGCAGCGCGTGGCGCTGTCTGGGGCGAAAGATGACGATGTCGCCGGGCACAGCGTGGTAGTGCTCGCCCTCGACGACCACGTCGAGCTCGCCGCCGCGCAGGCACATGAACTCATAGTCGAAGATCACTCGCGTCGGCATGTCCCACTTGGCGTCCAGCCAGCTGTCCCACGCCACGCGAATGTAGGGCGTCAGCGCACGCTCGGAAGCGTACCCCCCCCCCACGATTTTTTGGCTGGTTCTCTCGTCCATCGCCATCCATCTTCATCCTCCTTTCCGCCTTGCGGGCACGTCGGACACCTCAGACGCCCAGCTCGCCGCCGTGCGCCTTGAGCCACTTTTTCCAGATCTCGTAGTCCGGCATCACCGCGCGCACCCGCGCCCAGAAGCGCGGCGAATGGTTGAACTCGTGCAGGTGGCACAGTTCGTGCACGACCACATAGTCCAGCGCCTGTGGCGGCGCCATGATGAGCTTCCAGTTGAAGTTGAGGTTGCGCCTGCTCGAGCAGCTGCCCCAGCGGCTGCGCTGGTCGCGCACCGCCACGCGCCCGTACTCGCCGCCGATGGCGGGGTGCAGCGCCGCGATGCGCTCGCGGATGCGCTCGAGCGCCCGGCGCGACAGTGCCGCGCGGATCGCGGCGCGGACCGCCTGCTCGTCCTCGGGGTGCGGCAGCCACAGGTCGAACGCTTTCTCGCCGACGTCGGCGCGCGTCCGCGCGCCCGCGTGCAGCCGCAGCGTCCGCAGCTTGCCCTCCACGGCGATGCGGCTGCCGTCGGCGACCGGATGGGCGCGGCGGTCCTCGTCGAGCTTGCGGTCGACCTCGGCGTGCAGCGCGCCGAGGCGCTCCGCGTTGCCGCGCACCAGTTCGTCTATGTCGCGCAGGCGCATCGCCTTGGGCGCGTACACGCGCGTCACGCCCTCCGGCAGCGCCTGCAGCAGCACATCGCGGCGCACGGACTGGATCAGCACGTACTCGATGCGCCGCCCGCCGGCGCACACCGTCCGCTTCACGCCCTCACCTCCACGCCGAAGCGTCCCGGCGCTGCAGCATGGCGGCGGGATAGTCGTCCGGCGACTGCATGATCCTGTACAGCCCGCGAATTGCGCACGTGCCCGGCGCGTCCGCCACGCGGCAGGGAATGCCCAGCGCGTCGCCGATGCGCTTGTCCAGCCCGGGCATCTCC
>CALVPU010000252.1 GCA_944353735.1 uncultured Eubacteriales bacterium
CGATGCAGTCGAGGTAGTTACGGTCGACCGCTTCGGCAGGGTCGTCGGGAATGCGCGTGAGGTTGAACGACGCGTTCGCGCTGCGCAAAAGCTCGTGATAGGCGGCGAACTGCTCCGCCTGCACGCGGGTCATGGCGACGCCCATCGCGGCGGCGGACGAAATCAGGCGCGTTTCCAGCATGGCGTGACCTTCCTTTCGTTCTCTGCTCGCCCACGGCGGGCGCGCTCAGGATTCGATGCGCTCAAAGCGCCCGCCGCGCAGGCATTCGAGCAGCGCCGCACCGCAGTCCGCGTCAGCGACAACGCCGCCGCGCGCGATGTCCTCGAGTTGGTGATAGTCGCTGCCGGCGGTGCGGATCAGGTGCGGATGCGCCTCGGCAAACGCGAGCGTCCAGTCATTGTGGTTGTCGTGGCGGGGATTTCCGTTGTACACCTCGACGCCGTCGAGCAGCGCGGGGTCGGCGGGATGGCAGGCTTCCTTTCCGCCGCGGTTCGGATGCGCCTGCACCAGCAGCGCGCCATAGCGCCGGCACAGCGCGTGCAGCGCCGCAAGGTCGAGCCGGTACAGCTGCGGGTTCTCGAGCACAAATCGCGGCGAAGCGCCGTAGATCAGATAGTCGTTGTCGCTGTCGGGCAGGCGCGCTTCCAGGCCGAACAGCACGCGCACGCCCAGCCGGTCGCCCGCAGCCTTCGCGCGCTCGTAACCGTGCAGCCACGCGCGCACGCGCTCGACCGCGTCTCCGGGGAAGCACTCGACGTTTCCGGGTTCAAAATGGTCCGTAATCACGATGCCGCCGTAGCCCGCCCGGGCATGCTCGGCGACGACATCCTCCGCGTCCACGCATCCGCAGTGGCTGGACTGCGCGGTGTGGGCATGCAGTTCCCATTTCATCTCTTGTATCCGCCTTTCCGCCGCACCTTGCGCGGCGAGAACATTCTATCACGCCGCGCGGAAGCCGTCAAGCGCGAGGCGGGCGACGCGCAAAACGGGCGAAGCCACGGACAAACGCGGATACGTCCGCGCGTCAGATCAGCTGCTGTTCGTTGATGATGAGCTTGAACTGCAGGTTGAGGCGCTCGGCGGCCTTGCGGCAGAGCACCATGCGCGTCAGGAAAATCTCGAAGTAATCCATCACCGAGCCGTAGTGCGTGTCGATGGTCAGCTTCAGCTTGATGATCGTGCGGTCCTCGTTGATCTTCAGCACGGACTTCTTCACGGAATAGTTCACGCGGTCGTGGATATCGAAGGTCGACTTGTCGCCGTTGCGCACGCGGCTGCGGCGCACGTCCGACTTGTCCGCGAGGATCAGCGCCGCAGAGATCGGGTTGACCGGAACGCCGGTGCCCTCGTCGTGGTTGCCGATCGCCGTGGCGACGGTGGCGACGTCGGCGGGATCCATGCCCATGTCCGTCAACAGCTTGAACGCCATGATGGCGCCGCTCTGCGAATGGGCGATGCGGTTGATGAGGTTGCCGATGTCGTGCAGGTAGCCGGCGACCTTCGCCAGTTCGACGTCGTGCGCGGAATAGCCGAGCGTCTCGAGAATATACGCCGCCATCTCCGCCACATGACAGACGTGCGCGAAGGAGTGCTCCGTATAGCCCAGCGCCTGCAGCGACTCGTCCGCCTTGGTGATGTAGGCGCGAATCGCGTCGTTCTGCTTCAGTTCTTCAAATGTCACCATGCTCGTCCATCCCTTCTGTGTGTTTTTTGACAGAAATCCGCGCCGGCGCTTGCAAACGGGCGCGCATTGCGGTACAATAGAGCGGTAGACGCCGTCCGCCGCACCGGAACGCTGCGGCACGCGATATTTTCCGGCGCGTGCCGGCAATTCGAGCCCGGTTCGCAGGCGCGGCGCCCAAGAATATCATACAACGAATTTGTCCGCATGATGTCATATCTGTGTTAAATGTTATCGCCGCACCGCAGCAGGGCCCGCCTTTGCGCAGAGAGAATCGCCTTGCGCGCAGCGCGCGGCGCAAAAAGCGCTCGGATTTTCAAAAAATTGATGGAGTGGGACTTGCGCACCGCGTCAAATCCGTGTATGATAGAGAGGATACGACAGATGCCGCGTGCATGAGGAGGATGCAACCGTGAACAACCGGAACAAGAGCGCGAACCCTGAACTTCGCCCCGGCGAAGAGGTGGTCTGGACGGGATGCCCCAGCGAGGAGAAATTTTATGGAAGGGCGGACCGCGTGCTCGTGCCGCTGTCGCTGCTCGCGCTGATGCTCAGCGCGCTCTACGCCGTGCTGATGGTGACGTCCATCGCGTGGCGCGGATTCTCCATGCACCACGTCATCGAGTTCATCCTGTTGCTGATCGGCGGCGGATTCTCCGTGTACTGCTACTTTGTCCGCTTCTCCACCAAGCGCCAGATGAAGGCGGACCTGATCTACGGCGTGACGAGCGACGGACGGGTGTTCATCCGCGACCAGGGCGCGCGCCGGCTGTATGCCTTTGAGGGCGACCAGCTCAAGGACGCTTGGATCTCCGAGGTCGACAGGCACGGCGTTGGCACGATCTACCTCGGGCGCAGGACGTTCGCCAACCTGCTGGACAATACCGGCATGGACCTGTTCAGTCCCGACGCCGGCATGCACGAGGCGCTTTACGACATCCCCGACTGCAAGAAGGTCTATAAGCTGATCAAGCGCGCTCGGTGAGCCGCCGCAGAGCGCCGAGAAAGCCCGCAAGCCGAGGAAGCCAGCGCCGCTGGCAAAGGATGCAACGACCGCATCTGATTTTCAGGTCCTGGGTGCTTTTTGACCACCGGGGTCTCATCCGCACGTTGAACGCCCCGCTTCCGTGCTGTCGGAAGCGGGGCGCCGTTGTTTTTGGGGAAGGGGCGCGTCACGCGCCCCTTTCCCATCTTCCGTATCGCCTGTGCTCATACGCCCAGCGAGATCCTCAGCGCGTCGCCGACGCGCTCCATCACTTCCGGCTTCAGCGTGCCGATGCGCTCGCGCAGCCGGCGCTTGTCGAGCGTGCGGATCTGTTCTGCAAGGATCACGCTGTCCTTCTGAAGTCCGGTGCCCTCCGCTGCCACGGGGACGTGGGTGGGCAGGCGGGCCTTGTTGACCTGTCCGGTGATGGCGAGGACAATCACCGTGGGGCTGTACCGGTTCCCGACGTCGTTTTGAATGACCAACACGGGGCGGATGCCTCCCTGCTCCGATCCGACGACGGGGTCGAGACAGGCGCTGAACAAGTCTCCCCTCGAAATCATGGGATCACGCTCCGCATAGATGGTCTGATGCAACCTATGCGGATGCGCGTTTCCGCGTGCGCGGACGGGCGCCTGAACCATTTCCGTCACCTCACATCACCAGCGTTCCGCCGCCGTCGCTGACCACCTGCATCAGCTCGCGCTCGGCGCCGGTCTGGGCGTCGATGTACGACAGGAACGTGTCTGCGCCGTCGGTGGCGCGAATCTCATAGCACAGTGCCTCGCCGCTCCCTACGGGAATCACGCACAGCCGCGTGGACAGCGATCTGAGCTGCGCGCCCAGCCGCGCGGCGGCTTCGTCCGCCGTCAGCGCCGGTTCCGGCAGCTCGCGCGCGACGTGGTTGCGCAGGTAATTGCCCGTCTCCAGCCCGACGATTGTGCCGTCGCGCATGGAAACCTGCACCTTGACCAGATCGGGATAGAGCGTCACGCCGTCCTGCACCGCGGCATAGTTGACCGTGAGGATGCCGTCGAAGCGGCTGTAATAGCTCATCTCCATCGGTCCGAAGCCTCGCTCCACGAGGAACGCGCGCGCGGTGTCGAGCAGTTCCTCCGCGGTATAGCGCGCCTCGGTCACGTCGGCGTCGGACAGCGCATAGAGTACCCGCCCGCCCTGCTTGGTCACACCGGCGGAAATCGGATAGCCGTGCGACGTCAGTTCGAATTCATACGTCTCCACGGGCGCGCTGGCTTCGCCGACGAGGCGGATGTCCTCCGCGCCGTCAAAGAACGCCGCCAGATTCGCCTGCGCCTGTTCCGCCGAGACCGTCTCAAGTCCCTCGAGCGCCTTGAACGCGCCGCCCTGCGCGCCGTCGGAGAACGGTCCGTCGTAGAGCAGCGTCGGATATTCGCCCGCCGGGCTGCTCAGCGGATAGAGGCTCTCCACGCCCGCCGCCGAACTCCCGTCGAGCGCGACCTCGCCGCGCTCCACGCGCTCGAGCAGCGCCGCCATCTCGCCGGAGAACTGCGCCGCGCGCTCGGACAGCGCCGCAATCGTCGCGTAGTCCGCATCGCCGATGGCGCCGCCGGACGCGAGTCGCACGGACAGCGTCTCGGCAAAGTCGCCCGCCTGGTTGATGAACTTGATCGTCGAGGCGATCGCCTCCTCGCCCATGGGCAGCATCGCCAGATTGCCCGACGCGCCCTGCGACTCGCGGGCAATCTCGCCCAGCAGCCGCTGAATCTGACCCGCTTCGCTGGCAACCTGCAGCTTGCGCAGATTGACGCCCATGGCCTCGGTCAGCTCACAGGTCTCGTAAAACGCCTTCTGGACCGCGGCGCTGACGCGCGCCTGCGCTTCGTCAAGCTGTGACGCCAGCCCCCATCCCGTGGCGGCGAACGCCAGTGCCAGCGCGCCCAGCGCCGCCGCCAACGCCTTGAATCCGCCGCGCGCGGCAAATTTTGCCTTGCCCTGCATGCGCGTCCCTCCTCACGTGCAGAAATAATGACGGCCGATCACCGTCTGGACGGTGCGCGAGCGAATCCAGTCGTCCGTCGCGGTCTTGGGATTGTAGTAGTACAAGCAGCCGCCGGTCGGATCCCAGCCGTTGAGCGCGTCCAGCGCCGCGCGGATGGACGAGTTGTCGGGCGTGTTGTTGATGGAGCCGTTGTTGACGCAGGTAAAGGCGTTGCGCTGGTAGATCACGCCGGAGATCGTGTTGGGAAACGATGCGCTCTCCACGCGGTTGAGCACCACCGCCGCCACGGCGACCTGTCCCTTGTACGGCTCGCCGCGCGCCTCGGCATAGACGAGCTTGGCGAGCAGGCGGTGGTCGGAGGAGACGATCGTCGCCGACGAGGACGCCTCCGCCGCGGACGATCCGCCCAGCGTCACGCCCAGCGCCGCCGCGGTCTCCGCGCCGACGCGCCCGTCCACCGCCAATCCATTGCGTTCCTGAAACCACTCCACCGCATCGCGCGTCGCCTCGCCGTAGCGTCCGTCCGCCGAGCCGGACATGTAACCGTACTGGATCAGCCGCTGCTGCACCCGGGTCACGTCCTCGCCGCGCGAGCCGACTTCGAGGATCGTCGCCGCGCAGGCGTTCACGGGCATCGCCGCCACGAAAAACGCCGCCGCCAGCGCGCCGCAGAGCCAGCGCCTGCGCGCGCTCATGCGCTCATCCCCCCGAACCATTGCGCAAACCACGCCGCCAGCGCGGAATGCCCGTCGCCGGCGCTGCACAGGGTCGGGAACAGCACGCACCACCAGTTCTGTCCCTCGCCCGCGCCGATCACCACGCGCAGGGCGCGGTATTCGCCCGCCGGCACGACGACGCCGGCATACTTGCGCTCGGGGAAATCGAACATGCCCGTCTCAGCGCGAACTTCGTCGAGGCAGCCGTGCGCCCGCACGACCGCCGTCGCGGCGCGCTCAAAGTCGGATAGCGATTCGCTGAGCTGCGCATAGGCGCTCTCCGCATCCGGACAGTCCGCCAGCAGCGCCTGCGCCCGCGCGAGCACGGCGTCGCGCACCTCGAGCTTCAGCGCCTGCGCCTCGGGCGAATCGTCCGCCGCGACCACGTGCAGCCGGACCAGTTCCTCCGCGCCGTCAGCCGCTTCCGCAATGCGCTCGTCGAGGCTCAGATAAGCGGTCTGCGCCTGCGCCGCGCCGGCGGACGGCGTCAGGAGCGCGAGCGCGCACAGCGCGCAAAAAAACCGACGAATCAATGTCATTCCCTCCTCCGATTTCACGGGTTTGACTTTATCGTCGGCAGTTTGTGCCCAGGTTATGCAGTTTTTTCGGAAAATCCGCGCTTTGCGGCGCGAACGGACGCGTTCAGGATTCCGGCACGAGCAGCAGCGCCAGCTGGATGATTCCCATCGCCACGCACAGCATGCCGCAGAGGCGCAGACCATCTTCGTAATTGTTGGACGGGCCCTTCGCGCCGTCGGATTTCCAGCGCTCGCGCAGCCGCCAGTACAATTCGGGCTTTTTGATCATGAGTACGCCCGCTGCGATGAAGAGCGCGGCATAGATTCCCTTCTGGGCCCCTCTCCTCCCGCCTCCCTTCAGCCTTCCTCCGCGCAGCGCAGGTACAGCGCCGCGGCGGTCTCGGCAGGATATTCCGCCAGCACGCGCACGCACTCCGCGGGGTACTCTCCCCGATCGGCAAGCGCGCGGTAGAGATAGGAAATCAGCTCCCTCGCGCCCATGCTCGCCGCCAGGCGGATGCCGCGCTCGTCCATGTGCTCGACGCGCTCGCCCAGGCGGGCGAAGCCGAGCATGCGCTTCGTAAGCGCGCCGGCATCGTAGACGGCATCCTCGCGAAAGCCCATCTTCTGCGCGCACAGCTCCAGCCCGCGCAGATACGCCTCCTTCCACGAGAGCGCCCGCAGCGGCGTCTCAGCGCCGAGCGCCATCGACAGCGGCGCGTCCGCTTCACCGGCGGAATGCAGCGCCGCGCGGCGGACGGCCTCGGCGTCGAACGCGGCGGCAAGGCGGACAAAGCGCCGCGCGGGCACGGCGACGTGCAGGTCGGACTGCACGCGAAACGCATAGCGGATGCCGTCGAGCGCGCGGTACGCCTTCATGGCGTCGAGATAGCCCATGCGGCGGCCCCGGCGCAGCAGCTTCGGGTCGAAGTCGAGGAATCCGCCCAAATCATTCAGCGGCGCGATCGTCCTGAGAAACGGCATCCGCGCGTACTCGGGATGCGTGCAGCCGGGATGCAGTTCCACCGCCACGATCTCCTCCGCGCCGTCGGCAATCGCCATGTCGATCGGCAGGTTGTCGTAGTAGCCGCCGTCGACGTAGCGCTCGCCGCCGATGCGCCGCGTGGGAAAGATCGGAAAGCACGACGCCGAGGCAATGACCCAATCGGCGAGCTGTCCCTCGGGCAGGTCGCGCAGCCGCACCGGCACGGGCTGCAGCTGCGGCGCGCGCACCGTCATCACGCCCAGCTCCATCCCCGCGGCGCGCACACGCCGCTCGTCGAGATATTTCGCCACCATGTTCTCCAGCGGCGTGATGTCCATGCGCAGCCGGCGATGGTTCTCCCGCAAAAACGGCAGCACGTCGCGCTTGCGCGAAACCATGCGCTCGATGGAAAAGTCCTCCTCGTCGGTGGCGACGATCTGCTTGATACTGATGTGCGCCCACAGTTCCTGCGCCAGCTCGAGATCGCCCTGCGCGACGAGCGCGGCGTTGATCGCGCCGATCGAGGTGCCGTAAACGGCGTGAAGGCGCACGCCGAGCTCGCCCAGCGCCTGCCACGCGCCGATCTCATAGGCGCCGCGCGATCCGCCGCCGCTGAGGACCAATGCCCGTTTCATGTCGATTTCCTCCCCTTTTCCCGCATGCGCGCCGGCATGCGGCGCCGCTGTGCGCAGCGCCTGCCCGCGCGCGCCAATTTAATTGGGTTCGCAGCGAAAGCATTCCCCTCCGCTACATGCGTGCGCCGCCGCGTGCTCGACACCCGCGAACCCCGCCGATTCCTGCGTTCCCGTCCAGTGCAGACGCGCACCGCCTGCGTTTCCGCTGCGGATTTTCCCAATGCCGGCGATGCAGCCGTCCGCCGCAGGCGTTTCCCACTGCCTTGCGAAGCGCAACGCCCGCGCTCCCAAGCGTTCATTTCGGGGAATATGACATCATTCCCCGGAACGAAAAGTCACGCCACCCGCGCTTCCGACTGCCGCGCCCGGCGATCGCGGACCAGATATACCCCGACCAGCAGCGCCGCGGCAAAGAGCCAGCCGAGACCGTCGGCGACGTACGCCGCGCCGCGACCGATGAGCGCCGGCAGCAGCAGCACGCTCGCCACGCGCAGCGCCAGTTCGGTAAAGCCCGACAGCGTCGGCGTGAGCGCATCGCCCATGCCCTGAAGCGCCGCGCGATAGATGTACAGCAGGTACAGCGCCGGCAGGAACAGCGCCGTGAAGCGCAGCGCGGCAATGCCGCTGGCAAGCACTTCCTCGCCCGCGTCGGCGACCAGCAGCGCGATCAGCGGTCGCGCGAACGCCGCCGCGAGCAGCGCGGTGACGGCGGCGGCGCAGAGTCCAAAGCGCGTCGCCGCGCGCGTGCCCTCGCGGATGCGCGCGCGCTGTCCAGCGCCGGCGTTCTGCGCCACGAACGTCGCCAGCGAGCCGTCCAGGCCGGAGCCGACCATTTCGAGCATCGAGAAGTACCTGCGCGCGGCGGTGATGCCCGCCACGAACGCCACGCCGAAGCCGTTGACCACGGTCTGCACGAACAGCCCGCCCACGGCAGTCACGCCGTCGCGCACCATCGGCGGCAGTCCTAGGCGCAGCAACTGCGAGGCGACGCCGCGCAGCATCGGCTCGCCCGCGGCGCGCGGGAACTCCGGCTCGCGGCGCAGCACGGCGCAGCAGTACGCCAGCGACGCGCACTGGGCGATCACCGTCGCCAGCGCGACGCCCACGACCGCCATGTCCGCCAGCGCCACCAGCGCCCAGTCCAGCGCGATGTTGAGCGCGGTGGAGATCACCAGCGCGACCATCGGCGTGCGGCTGTCGCCCCGAGCGCGCAACACCGCCGCGGCGACATTGTACAGCCCCGTGGCGAACAGTCCGGCAAACACCACCCGCAGATAATCCGCCGCGTACTCCATCATTTCCGCCGGCGTCTGCATCGCCGCCAGCAGCGGGCGCAGAAAGGCGAGGAACAGCGCGCTCATCGCCAGCGAAACGAACAGCGACAGCCCTGCGGAGATTGCCGTGGCGCGGCGCATTCCCGCGCGATCGCCGGCGCCGAAGCGCTGCCCGAGCAGCACCGCGAAGCCCTGCGAAAGCCCCATCAACATGCTCGTGGGCAGCCAGCTCAGAAACGACGCCGAGCCCACCGCCGCGAATGCCTCCGTGCCGATCAGCCAACCGACGATGGCGCTGTCCGCCAGCGAATACGCCTGCTGCAGCAGCGATGAGAGGATCAGCGGCACGGCAAAGCGCGCCATCAGCGGCAGCGGTCGCCCCTGAGTCATGTCCATCGCCTTCACTTGTCCAACCCCCTTCGCGTGCGCCGGAATCGGCGTCCCGCAATCCCGGCATACCGGCAAACACCGACATTATACCACCTTTCCCGCGCCCGCGCAAGGCGCACCCGACGGCGCTGCGCCCCGCGCGCGGCAGGTCCTGACGACATCATCCGCACCGCCTCGACATGCGCGCCGAACCTCCGGGGCGCGCATTGACAATCGCCGCGCCGGCGTGGTATAATGGCGGTTGCGCCGCGTGCAGCGCTGCGTTCTGGCAATTTGCACATAGGAGGTGGGAGGTTTTCATCGAGGATCAGAGACGGTATCCCGCGAGGCTGCGGGACCAGAGCGGCGCGTCCGCTTCACCGCTTGGCAAGATACGACCGACCGTATGACTACCGGGAGGGCACCGAAGACATGATTCAAGTCGAACATCTCACCAAGACCTATCGCGTTTCCCGCCGCGAAGGCGGGCTCTTGCAGGCAATCAAGGCGCTCGGGCGGCGCGAGACAGACGCCGTACGCGCGCTGGATGACATTTCCCTCACCATCGCCGACGGCGAAATCGTCGGCTACATCGGCCCCAACGGCGCCGGAAAATCCTCCACCATCAAGATCCTCAGCGGCATCCTCGTGCCGGACGCGG
The DNA here is from genome assembly GCA_944353735.1 of uncultured Eubacteriales bacterium. Classification (GTDB taxonomy): domain Bacteria; phylum Bacillota; class Clostridia; order Christensenellales; family Aristaeellaceae; genus Faecivicinus. The sequence goes on from CALVPU010000252.1 coordinate 9,807, forward strand.
GCGTCTGCCGCGTCAACGGGCGCGTGCCGTGGAAGGAGCGCAAGCGCCACGTCGCGGAGATCGGCGTGGTGTTCGGTCAGCGCACGCAGCTGTGGTGGGACGTGCCGGTAGCGGACTCGTTTGCGCTGCTGCGCGACATCTACCGCGTGGACGAGGCGCACTACCGCCGCAACGTCGAAGAGCTGACGGAACTGCTCGATCTGGGCCAGCTGCTGCGCACGCCGGCGCGCCAGCTGAGCCTGGGGCAGCGGATGCGCTGCGAGATCGCGGCGTCGCTGCTGCACGACCCCAAGGTGCTGTTCCTCGACGAGCCGACCATCGGGCTGGACGCGGTGAGCAAGCTGGCGGTGCGCTCGTTCATCAAGGCGCGCAACCAGTCGCACGGCACCACCGTGCTGCTGACGACGCACGACATGCAGGACATCGCCGCGCTGGCGGAGCGAATCGTGCTGATCGGGCGCGGGAAGATCCTCATGGACGGCACGTTCGCCGACGTGCGCGCGGTGGACCCGTCGGCGGAATCGCTCGACGCGCTCGCCGCCTCGCTGTACCGGCACTACGGCATGTGAGGGGGCGGGCGCATGAGGGCTTATCTTTCGTTTTTCCGCATGCGGCTGATCAACGGCCTGCAGTACCGCACCGCCGCCTATGCCGGCATCTTCACGCAGTTCTTCTGGGGATTTATGGAAATCCAGCTCTACGGGGCGTTCTACCGCGAAAACCCGGACAACTTCCCCATGGCGCTGCCGCATCTGGTCAGCTACATCTGGCTCAGGCAGGCACTTTTGCGGCTGCTGGACACATGGACGATGGAGCAGGAGATGCTCGACATGATTCTCAGTGGCAACGTCGCCTACGAGCTGTGCCGACCGACCAGCCTGTACGGCATGTGGTTCGCGCGCCATGCGGCGCAGCGGCTGAGCGCGACGGCACTGCGCTGCTGGCCGATCCTGTTGGTCGCCGCGCTGCTTCCGGATCCATGGGGACTGCGGCTGCCGCCTTCGCTGGGCGCAGCGGGTGCGGCGGCGCTGTCGCTGACGCTGTCGCTCGGCGTGGTGACGGCGTACACGCTGATCGTCTACTTCTCCTGCTTCTTCACGCTCTCCGCCGAGGGCACGCGCGCGGTGCTGATGCCGTTGATCGGCCTGATGTCGGGCGAGCTGATCCCGCTGCCGTTCATGCCGGACGGGCTGTCGCGAGTGCTGAGCTGTCTGCCGTTCGCGGCGATCACCAACGCCCCGCTGCGCATCTACTCCGGCGACCTCGCCGGCACGGCGGCGGCGCAGACCTTGCTGCTGCAGGCGTTCTGGCTGGCGGCGCTGGTACTGCTCGGGCGCTGGATGCAGGGACGCGGCATGCGCCGGCTGTGCGTACAGGGGGGTTGAGCGATGCGGCTGTACCTTCACTTTTTCGCCATGCACCTGAAGAGCCGCATGGCGTACAGGAAGTCGTTTTTCTTCTCGCTCGTCGGGCAGTTCCTGTCGGCGTTCGCGGCAGTGGCGAGCATCTGGTTCCTGTTTGCGCGCTTTGAAAGCGTGCGCGGTTACACGCTGAGCGAGTGCATGCTGTGCACGGGCGTGGTGCTGATGTCCTTCAGTCTGGCGGAATGCTTCTTTCGCGGCTTCGACCGCTTCAGCCGCGTCGTCCGCGAGGCGCAGTTCGACCGCATCCTGCTGCGCCCGCGCGGCGTGATCTTCCAGCTAATCTGTCAGGAAATCGACTTCGCCCGACTGGGCAAGCTGCTGCAGGGCGCGCTGATGCTCGCCTACGGAATTTCGGTCTCGCCGGTTTCGTGGACGCCGGCGCGCATCGCGTTGCTGGCGGCAATGGTGCTGAGCGGCACGCTGGTGTTCGCCAGCCTGTTCCTGCTCTACGCGGCGCTGTGCTTCTTCACGCTCGAGGGACTGGAATTCATGAACGTGTTCACCGACGGCGCGCGGGAATTCGGCGCCTATCCGTTGGACGTGTACGGCGCGGCGCTCCTGAAGTTCTGCACGTTCGTCATTCCCTACGCGCTGTTCCAGTACTATCCGCTGACCTATCTGCTCGGGCGCACGGACAACCCGCTGTGCGCGCTGGCGCCGCTCGCCGCGCCGCTGTTCGCGCTGCCGTGCTACGCCGTCTGGCGCATTGGCGCGCGCCGCTACCAGTCGGCAGGATCGTAGACGGCACTTCCGCCGCCCACAAAACACCACAAATTGGGGTTTTTCGTTGACACGAACCGAATTTTGCATTATAATGAAACTCAGTTGATTTTGGACGGCGGCGCGGCACATTCCCAGCGCACCCTTGCGCCCGGAAGGTCGCGCCGTCTCCGCGAATTTGCTCGAAAGGAAGGATGTCTCATGTTTCATCGCTCGCTTCGCCGTATCCTGACCGCCGTTCTGCTCATCGCGCTGCTGCTGCCCTGCGCCGCCTTCGCCGAAGAGCCGAGCACCGGCAACCTGATCCACTTCATCCCCACGACGATCTCCGTCGCGGAGGATTCCGCGACCGTCTATGGCTACTTCATCAACCTCAACGAGGACAAGGTGGTCTCGAATTTCTACGACTATGAGATGAGCGTCTACCGCAAGGGCGACCTGCTGCTCAAAGGGTCGTTCGGCGAGATCAACGAGTTCTCCATCGAGCCGATGGGCATGGTGTACCAGTCCTTCACCTTCAATGGCGAACACGGCCTGAACGTGGGCGAGTACGTGTGCCTCGACTACGACTACTGCGTCATCGACTGCCGCTTCTCGTCCCGCAGCGTCTGATCGCGCTCCCCGATTGCCCGGCCTCGCGCCGGGCTTTTTTTGTGCGCAAACCGGAAATTTCACGTCCCCCAAAAACCATCCCCGCGCCCGGTGGACGCGGGGATGGCGCGACGGTTGCCGTCACTTCAGGAAGATGGGATTGGTCCACGCCTTGCGGCCTTCGGCGTCGACAACGCTGGCGCGAATGTAGGTGTAGTGGCTGGGCACGGGGAACTCCGCGCCCTCGAGCGCCTCGCCGCGCTCGAGGCGCGTCGGCGCATAGCCGTAGTGGAAGCGGATCTTCTTCGCCGCGGAGCAGCGCACGACGGCGCGACCTTCTTCGACATAGAAATCGTAGATCTCCGGACCCGTCGAGGCGTAAAACGCGCCCGAGCGCAGCGCGGCGAGGATGTCGCCGAGCGTGCGGCGCGCGTTGACGCGCACCCAGCCGTGGCAGTGCTCGTCCATTCTGTGACCGTCGTCGGTGGCGACGCCAAAGATGCGCTGGCCCTGACGGAGCAGCATATCCCAGCAGGCGGCGTCGGTGTCCTCGTCGTTGTTGAGCGCGCAGCCGGAATTCCAGATCTCCATGGCGAAGTTGCCGCGCAGGCGCTCGAATTCCGCCGCCGGCGTCTTGCTCCACTGGGGATGGCAGTAAATCGTCATGTTGCCATTCCGATGGATCCAGTCGAGCACGGGCTGATACTCGTCCTGATCGCGCACGGTACCGCCGGCAAAGCGCTCGTCCTGTGCAAAGCCGTTTCCGTCCGCCCGCGCAGGACCGATGCAGACAGTGTGGAAACAGTGCACGCCTTCGCCGGGCAGGTCGCGGTCCATCTCCATGCCGGGCACGATCAGCACGCCGGCATCCGGCGCGAAGTCCTGATAGTTGTAATAGCGGTGATCGGTCAGTGCGAGAAAATCATAGCCGTGCGCGGCATACAGGCGAATGACGTCCTCCGGCGCGCCGTCGCCGTCGGAGCGCGTGGTGTGGCAGTGCAGCCCGCCCTTGAGCATGGCATTGCCCGCAGGTTCAAACGCGGATTGGCGAATCATGGTTTCCCTCCAATGTGCAAAGTCGTTTCCGGCACCATTATATCACCCCGCCCGCCGCCTGTAAAGCCCGAAGCGGACGGTTGCGCGCCGCGCGCAGGTATGGTATAATTTGCTCGCAAGCGCGCCGCGCCGCAATCCAGCTGCGACAGGAGGAGGTTATCCATGAGCAGCTACGTCACCCGCAACACGCCCGGCGACACCGCCTGGTTCCGCGATGACCGCTTCGGCATGCTCATTCACTGGGGGCGGTACGCTCTGCCCGCTCGCCACGAATGGTGGACGACCCGCGAGAAGCTCCCCGAGGCGCAGCAC
>CALVPU010000253.1 GCA_944353735.1 uncultured Eubacteriales bacterium
GCGGCGAGGCGGAAGCCTACCTGCTGGCGCACGCGCCGGAGATCTGAACAGGCTGAGAGGGCGATGGGAGCGCGCCGCGGGCACGTTCCCATCGCCTTGTCGTTGCCGCGATTGCGGGAGGCGAGAATCATGGACATGCGCAGATTTCTGGAGATCATGCACGTCGCAGAGCGGCTGAAGGATACGCCGCGTCACTCGTGGACGTCCGGCGGGCGGCGGGAGAGCGTCGCCGAGCACAGCTGGCGGCTGGTCGTGATGGCGTGGTTCCTTCGCGATGAGTTTCCGCAGGCGGATTGGGGCAAGGTGATGGCGATGGCGGCGCTGCACGATATGGGCGAGGCGTTTACCGGCGATATTCCGGCGTTCGTCAAGACCGGCAGCGACCGGGAAGTGGAATCCGCGCGGATGGAGCGCTGGTGCGGCGAACTGCCCGTGCCCTATGGCGGCGAACTGCGCGCGCTCTGGCATGAGATGGAGGCGCTGGAGACGCTCGAGGCGCGCATCGTCAAGGCGCTGGACAAGCTCGAAGTGCTCATTCAGCACAACGAGGCGGACATCGCCACTTGGCTTCCGCTGGAATACGAACTCAACATGACCTACGGCGACGAGTACGTCGCCTTCTCGGAGCGCCTTCAGGCGCTGCGGCAGGAAATCCGCAACGACACGGTGGAAAAAATCGCCCGGGAGGGCGGCGAGCATGTATAGATGGAACGCGAGGAGAGGAATGGACGTGCACGCGCGTGCAAGCGATGATGCGCTGGATCGGGCGGCGCGGAAGGATGGCGGCGCACGGGCGCGATTTGCCGCCCGTTATGGCGAGCGAGCGCTGCAGTGTTGTCTGGCGCGCTGTGCACGGCAGGGAATGTCGCCGCAGGACTGCGAAGCGGGGGACGACGCGGAGTCGTTTCGCCGCATCCTCGAGGGTGCCGGACCGGCAGACCTGTTTGAGACCGAGCGCCTTGCGCTGCGCGAGATGACGAGCGGCGACCTGCCGGCGCTGCGGGCGATCCTTCAGGACCCGGTCACGATGACCGCCTACGAGCACGCCTTTTCCGAAGCGGAAGTCGAGGAATGGCTGGTAAAGCAGCAGATTCGCTACGCGGTGGACGGCTTTGGCCTGTGGGCGGTTGTCGACAAGCGCAGCGGCGAGATGATCGGTCAGTGTGGGCTGACGATGCAGGACGCCGGCGGACGGCAGGTCGTCGAAGTCGGCTATCTGTTCCGGCGCGACTGCTGGCACCACGGCTATGCCACCGAGGCGGCGCGTGCCTGCAAGCACTACGCCTTTGAAGTGCTCGAAGTGGACGAGGTCTATTCGATTATCCGCGACAGCAATCTGGCGTCGCAGGCGGTTGCCCGCCGCAACGGCATGGCGCCCTGTGGCGTCATCGTCAAGCACTACTGGGGCGTGGACATGCCGCACATCCTCTTTGTGGCATCGCGCGCTTAGCGCAGGATGATCCGCGCGCCATGGTCGCGCCGGGCAGCACAAGCATAGAGCCGCCGCACCCTGAATATTCGGGCGCGGCGGCTCACGTTTGCCTGTCGAAGCGGGCGGCTACTGTTCGTCGCGCGCCAGCCAGCGAACGATCGGCGCGATGGCACGGCGGTCGCTGGCGTCGTAGGAGGAAGAGATTGCCTTGAGGGCCGCCTCCTCGTCGGGCGTGCGCGCCTTTTTGCCGGCGAGCATTTTGCGGAAGATCGCCATCATGGCGCGATCGACGGCGCCCATGCGCTCGTAGTCGAGCCCGCCGGGAAGATAGAACGTCGCCACGCGGCGGCGCTCCTCGGCGGTCAGGTTCTGCGCGAACAGCTGCTCCACCGGCGTGCCGCTGCTGAGCGGCATTGCGCCCACGGCGAATACCGCCAGTCGCTTTCCTTCCCAGTCCGGAATCTGCCGCTTGAACCACTTGAGCTTGAGGATCGTCGCCGCGTGTACGCTGGAGCCAAACAGCACGGCGTCGTAATCGCCGAAGCGGATGCCGTCGCGATGGTCGAACGACTCGCAGTCGGCGTCGGTCTCCTCGGCGATCCACTCGGCGTAGCGCTGAGTGAAGCCCGTCTTGGAATGGTAGAGGATGAGCGCTTTCATGGTTGTCAGTCCTTTCGTTGCGCCTGGTTTGCGCCGCCTGCGGCGTCACTGTTCCCTTTCGCGGACGGGCAGCAGCTTGCGGCGGACGTTGGCATAGTAGAAGATAAACGCTGTGGAGGTCAGCAGCCAGGAAATCGGATAGCTGATGGTGATGGCGAGAATCTCGTGCCAGACGGGAACGACTGCGAAGATCCACGCCACGCGCAGCGCGCAGATGCCCGCCGCGGTGATGATCGTCGGGATCAGCGTGTCGCCCATGCCGCGCAGCGAGCCGCTGATCAGTTCAATGGGCACGTAGAGCACGTAGCCGGGCACCATGCATGTGAGCATGAACATCGCGACTTCCAGCACGGACTGTTCTGCGGTGAACAGGCGCAGCACGTGGCGCCCGAACAACAGCATCACGACGCTGTAGGCGATCGACGCCGCGCAGGCGATGGTCATGCAGACCTTCAGGCTCTTGTGCACGCGGTCGTACTTGCGCGCGCCGTAGTTCTGTCCGACGAAGGTCATGATCGCCACGCCGAACGCGCTGAGGATCAGCCAGAACATGGCGTCTACCTTGCCGAACGCCACCCATGCGGCGGCGGTATCGGTGCTGAAGCCGTTGATGCTGCGCATGATGATGATGTTGGACAGGGAGTAGAGCACCGACTGCAGACCGGTGGGCAGGCCGATGCGCACCGTGCGCCCCAGCAGCCCGCGCTCGGGGCGGATCTTGCGAAGGGCGACGCGATAGCTGCCCTTTGCCCGGCACAGCGAGACGAACACCATCACCGCGCTGACCACCTGCGCGATGGAGGTGGCGATGGCGACGCCGGCGACGCCCATGTCCCAGAGCAGTACGAAGGCGAGGTCGAGCACGACGTTGACCAGACATGCCGCGGCGAGAAAGTAGAGCGGCCGGCGCGAATCGCCGATGGCGCGCAGGATGCTGGAGCCGACGTTGTAGACCATCGAGGGGATCATGGAGAGGAAGACGATGCGCAGGTAGGTGGTGGAGTCCGCCATCGTGTCTGCCGGCGTGTCCATCAGTTCGAGCATGGTCGGAGCGAATACCAACCCGATGACCGTCATGAGCGCGCCGGCGATCAGCGCCAGCGCCATCGCCGTGTGCACGGAACGCGAAACGCCATCGTCCTCGCGCGCGCCGAAATACTGCGAGACGATGACCGTCGCGCCGGACGAGAGTCCGACGAAAAAGCCGATGATGAGGTTGACGATCTGAGAGGACGATCCGCCCACCGCCGCGAGCGCCTGCGTGCCCACGAAGTTGCCGACGACCACCGTGTCGACGGTGTTGTACAGCTGCTGAAACAGCGTACCCAGCATGATCGGGAAGAAGAACTTGAGCAACCCCTTCCAGATGACGCCGTCGACGATGCTGTTATTGGAAGTGTTTTCGATGCGCTCCATGGCACGATCCCTCCGCCGCTGATGTAAATCAACTCCATTGTAGCGCCGCTGCAGGCCAAAAACAAGAAAGGACAGGTTAAGCGCCAACCTTTTTCATGCAGCTGACAAACCTGTCCAATGCGGCCCTTTCGCGGCGCCGCGGGTGCGCTTTGGCGCAGGGGATGCGCGGCGCCCATGTCCTGTCCGGCGCGCTTCCGCGAACGCAGCGGACGTCAGATCTTGAGGATGATTGGCTTGCCCGGTTCGATGGCGCGCGCGCCGCCGGCATCGACCTTGGTGACGGGCAGTCCGTAACGCTTGCCGATTTCCCAGCTGGTCTCGCCCGCGCACGGCCAGAGCAGCACGAACCCCGGGCGCTTGCGGATGGGTGCGCCTTCTTCCACGCCCTGCACCACGGCGATGCGGCTGCGCCGGCGCGTCTCGCAACAGACGTTGAGCAGCGTCTTCATCTCCAGCCGGTCGCTCATCAGCGCGTTGGCCTCAGCGGAGACCACCTCGACGGAGATCCACGAATCGTCGTCAATCGGCGCAGGCACCTCAATTTCAAACGGCATCTCCGCCTGCGCCGACGCGGGCAGGTCGGAGCCGCCGGGCATGTACAGCACCGTCGCTTCCAACAGTCCGGCGATGCGGCCCCTGCCGTCCTCGCTCTGCCGCTGCCCGATTTCCGGACGCACGCGCACCGCCACGACCGTGCCGACGCCGGGCGCGTTCTCGCCCAGCAGCACCGTGCCGCGCACGCTTTCGGTAAACTGCGCGCGGTCGATGCCCGAGCAGAGACTCAATTCCGCACGCGTCACCTCGAGCGCGCTGCCCTCGGTGGTATAGACGTCTGTCAGCGCGCTCGTGCAGTCCTCGGCGTTGGCCTGCACGGCGATGCGCAGTTCCACGCTCACGGTCAGCGCTGCGTCTTCGTCGCCCTCGCTCTGCTCCACCTGTGATTGGATGCGTCGGATGCCGACGGAAGCGAAGGCGTCCTTGACCAGCCAGTCCGGCAATTCGATCAGGCGGTCGAACTCCAGCGGATACTTGATCAGCGCCGCCGGCCTGCCCGCCACGCCGCTGGAGATCAGCGTCTCCACCAACACGCGCCCCTTCACGCGCAGCCCGCCGAGATCCGGCTCCGCGCTGTCGATCGACGCCGCGCCCCAATCCATCAGCGAGGTCCGCGCGTCCAGCGCCACCGGCAGCGCGATTTCGCCCTTGACCAGCACGTCGGCGTCGGTATCGGCGGCGAGCTTGAATGAACAGACGTCGGCATATGCGGTTTCGAGGCCGTCCACGCCGGAAATCATGTCGATCAACTCCGCCTGCTTCAGTTCCAGCACCTGCGCCTGAATGCCGCAGGTGACGAGAAAGACCATGTGACCGTTTTCATACTTGGCCTCGACGTGCTCCACCTGCGCCAGCGCGCGGCTGAGCATGCCCGCCGCCGCGCCGGGGATGTCGATCACCTGACTCAGCGTCGCCTGCGCGGTCAGGGCGCGCAGCGTGGATTCCTCGCCCTGACGGTAGACGGCTTGGCAGTATGCCGTGCCGTCGAGCACGAGGCGGTCAGTCTGCACGTCCATGCCAGAGAGCGACACGTTGGCCTCCGTCATCAGCGGCTCGATCGCCGAGCGCCCCGCGCCGGGCACCAGCGCCTCCGCGCGCACGAGCATCTGGCTGTACTGCGCGCCGATCAGCGCTTCCACCTCGATGACCTGCGTTTTCGTCTCCAATGCCATGCAAAAATCCCTCCTGTCGTCGCTGTTCCATGCTTATGCGGACGGCAGGGGGATTTATACGGTTGGCATTGGAATTGTCCTGAAAAGTCGAATGGTTTCCACTCCGTCAGAGAATGGGCGAGCAGGCCACGCCTTCGCGGTCGATGTCCAGCGCGACGGCGCGCCATTCGCAGGGCGATCCCGCGAGGGCGGACGCAATTCTGCCGGCGATCTGCGCCGTCTCGCCGGCGCGCGCGACGCCTAAGCAGGTCGAGCCCGAGCCGCTTAAGCAGAATGCGGCGCAGCCCGCTTCGCGCGCCGCGCGCTCGGCCCGGTCGAATTCGGGCAGCAGCGGGCGGCGGTAGGGCTGGTGCAGCCGGTCGTCCATCGCCGCGGCGATCTGGGAAAAGTCGCCGGCCTCGAACGCGCGCAGCAGCACCGCCAGGTGCGAGGCGTTGAACACGGCGTCCGCAAACGGAATCTCCTTCGGCAATGCCGCGCGCATCGCCCGGGTCTCGCTCGCGTAATTCGGAATCAGCGCGATGAAGCCCACTTCGGACGAGACGTCGACCCGCGCCGTCACCGGACGGCCGTCGCGTACCAGCGAGGCGCACATGCCGCCCAGCACCGCCGGGGCGACGTTGTCCGGGTGGCCCTCCAGTTCGTTGCACAGTTCGACCATCGCCTGCCGGCTCAGCGGGCTTCCGTGCAGCGCGTTCGCCGCCGCAACCCCGCCGGCCAGCAGCGTCGCGCTGGAGCCCAGCCCGCGCGAGACGGGCACGTCTGTGGCGATGTGCAGGCGAAAGGCCGTCTCTGCCGCGCCGATCGCCTGCTCTGCCCGGCGGAACGCCCGGACGAACAGG
>CALVPU010000254.1 GCA_944353735.1 uncultured Eubacteriales bacterium
GGATGGGACCACGACCGGCGCAGGGCCTGGCGAGGACGGAAGCACGACCGGTGCATGGCCCGCTGCGGACGGAACCACGCCCGGTGCATGGCCCGAAGCGGGTTGGGGCGACGGGGCGGCGGACGGCGCCGCGGCGCAATCCGCCGCGACGGACGTGTTCGCCGCGGACGTGCGCATCGGCTACGTTGCCCAGCCGGGCGCGTCGCTCAATCCGTTCGTCTGCAACGAGCAGGACCTTGTCAGCCTCAATCAGCTCGTGTTCGAGCCGCTGGTGACGCTGGACGAGAACCAGCAGCCCGCGCCGATGCTGGCGGACAGCTGGACCCACGAGGGTACGGAGTGGACCTTCACGCTGCGCAGCGGCATTACCTTCCACAACGGCGCGTCGCTGACTGCCTACGACGTCGAGGCGACGTTCAACCAGTTCATCGCCATCGGCAGCGGCAACCCCTACAGCGCGCGGCTCGACCGCTACATCGAGAGCATGATCGCGCTCGACGAGCGCACGCTGTCGGTCACCGCGCGCTACGCGGGCTATATCACGCTTTACGCGATGAACTTTCCCGTGGTGCAGTCGTCCACGCTCAACGATCCCCTGCCGCGCGGCACGGGGCCGTTCTGGTACACGCGCTACGACACCGACAGCGCGGTGCGCATCGAGGCGAATCCCCTGTGGTGGCAGCAGCAGCCGACGGTGGCGTCGGTGGCGTTTCGCCATTACGCCGAGATCGGCGACGCCCTCGAAGGGCTGCAGACCGGCGAGGTCGACATGCTCGCCACGCGCAGCACAGACGCCGCGCTGCTGCGCCGGCTGTCCAATCTGACGGCGCTGGACTACGGCACGACGACCTACGAGATGCTGGTGCCGAACTTGAGCGAGGATTCGCCGATGTCGGAGCTGAACGTTCGCCGCGCGGTGATGTACGCGGTGGACCGCGCCACGCTCGCCAGCAACGCCTACCTCGAGATGGCGGTGCAGAGCGAGGTGCCGGTGCTGCCGGGCACGTGGCTGTACGAGAGCCAGAGCGCGCAGTTCTACTACAGTCCCGAGCGGGCGCTGCAGCTGCTGTACGACGCCGGCTGGAGCGACATGACCGGCGACACGATTCTCGAAAAGCTCCACGGCATCCGCGTCGACGAGCTGCAGGTGGAGATCGTCACCTACAACGAGGACACAAACTCCGTCCGCGAAAACGCCGCCGACATGATCGCCGAATACCTGACGTACGTGGGCATGCGCGCCAGCGTCACGGTCGTCGAGCGCGATGAGATCGAGGACGTGCTCGAGGACGGCGCATACGACCTGGCGCTCATCGGCGTCAACCTGAGCGAGATTCCGGTGCTGCAGCCGCTGCTGGCGACCGACGGCGCGCTCAACTACAACGGCTATGCCAGCGGCGCGATGGACAACCTGATCCTCTCCACCGCCAGCGCCCAGAGCGCCGACGAGCTCCGGGGCATTTACAGCCAGATCCAGCTCAAGGTGGTCGAGGATCTGCCCATTCTCGGGCTGCTGTTCCGCGCGGGCACGGTGCTGTCCTCGCGCTCGCTCGGCGGGCTGAGCGGCATCCGCGCGATGGATACGTTCCGGGGGCTGCAATACCTGACGGGGGATTGAGGCGCGTGCGCATCTGGTTGGCGCGGCACGGCGAAACGGATTGGAACGCGCACCGGCGCGTGCAGGGGCAGAGCGACAGCCCCCTCAACGCCGCCGGCGAGGCGCAGGCGCGCGCGCTGGGCGATTTCCTGCGCCGCGAGGCGGACATCGCGCGCGTGTACACCAGCGAGATGCGCCGGGCGCGCGCCACGGCGCAGATCGTCGCCGAAGCGCTCGGCGCGCCTGTGGAGGCGAGGTCCGGGCTGCAGGAGATGGGACTGGGCGCGTGGGAAGGGCACAGCTGGCAGGAGATTCGCCGCCGCTGGCCGGAGCTGCACGCGCGCTGGTCGGTTTCCCGCCGCGGCGTGCGCCCGCCGGGCGGCGAGACGTATCAGGAAGTGCTCGCGCGCTTCGTGCCGGCGGTGGTGCGCATCGCGCGGGAAGCGCGGGGCGAGGCGCTGATCGTCACCCACAGCGCCTGCATGGTCTCGTTTCTGGCGGAACTGAATTCGACGCCGCTGGAGACGATGTTCGATGACTATCGCGCGCCCAACGCCGGCGCGGTTGCGGTCGCGCGTGAGCGCGTGCTGCGCCGTTTCGGCGCGGCGGGCGCGGAGACAAGCGATCAAGGGAGTGAAACCGTATGAGGATCGTCGTCAAGGTGGGCACGTCCACGCTCGCCCATCCGACGGGATTGATGAACGTTCGCCGCGTCGAGTCGCTCTGCGAGGTGCTCAGCGACGTCAAGAACGCCGGACACGAGGTCATCCTCGTGTCGTCTGGCGCCATCGGCATGGGCGCGGGCAAGCTGTCGCTGAAGGGCAGGCCGACCGACATGCCGACCAAGCAGGCGGCTGCGGCGGTGGGGCAGTGTGAGCTGATGTACGCCTATGACCGGCTCTTTTCCCAGTACAACCACACCGTCGCCCAGCTGCTGCTCACCGGCAGCGACATCGAGGACGAGCACCGCCGCGCGAACTTTCACAACACGATGTTCCGCCTGCTGGAGCTGGGCGCGCTGCCCGTCGTCAACGAAAACGACACTGTCGCCACCGACGAGATCGTCATCGGCGACAACGACACGCTGGCGGCGATCGTCGCCCAGACCGTGCAGGCGGACTTGCTGATCCTGCTGTCGGACATCGACGGGCTGTACACCGCCGACCCGCGCCGCGACGCCTCGGCGCGGCTGATTCCCGTGGTGGAGGAACTGACGCCGGAGATTCTCGCGCTCGGCGGCGGCAACGGCAGCGCGCTGGGCACCGGCGGCATGGTCACCAAGCTGCGCGCCGCGCGCATCGCCTGCGACGCCGGCATCGACATGGTCATCGCCAACGGCGTCCGCCCGGACATCGTCTACCGCATACTGGACGGGGAGCCCGTGGGCACCCGCTTCGTGGGGAGGAAGGCAAAATGACAACTCTGGAACTCCTTCGCGCCGCGCGCCGGGCATGGTCGCGGC
>CALVPU010000255.1 GCA_944353735.1 uncultured Eubacteriales bacterium
TCAACCCGGCGCTGGAACGGATGTTCAGCCCGCCCAAGGCGGCGGTGCACCTGCCCGACCCGCGCATGAAGACCATTCCCGATGCATCTGTGTGGGCGGATTTCGACGCGGTGATGCGCAGCGGTCAGCCCACGGTGCGCAACCTCAGCGTGCGCGACATGACGGTGCGCATGACCGTCACGCCGATCTTCGACGAGCTCGGCGCGACCGCCGGCGCGATCGGCCTGTTCTCCGACATCACGCAGATGGAGCGCCTCGAGCGCACGCGGCGCGAATACGTCTCCAACGTCTCCCACGAGCTGCGCACGCCGCTGACCGCCATGCGCGCGCTCATCGAGCCGCTCAAGGAGGGCATGGTCGCCTCCGAGGCGGACCGCATGCGCTATTACGACATCATTCTGCGCGAGGTCATGCGCCTGTCGCGGCTGATCAACGACCAGCTCGAGCTCTCGCGGCTGCAGAGCGGCACGCTGGCGATTCAGAAGTCGCGCATTCGGTTGGACGACCTGGTCTACGACGTCTGCGACCGCTACGACGGCATCGCCAGAGAACACGGGCTGGAGCTGAAGGTGCTCACCGATTTCGGAGATTGTCCCGTGGTGTTCGCCAACGCCGACCGCGTCGAGGAGATGCTCATCATACTGCTCGACAACGCCATCAAGTACACCGAGGCCGGCGAGATCCGCGTCAGCGCCGCGTGGGACGACGAAAAGGTCGTGCTCACCGTCGCCGACACCGGCGTCGGCATCGCCGACGAGGATCTTCCCTATGTGTTTGACCGCTTTTACAAGGTCGACAAGGCGCACAGCGGCAAGGGCAGCGGCCTCGGGCTGTCGATCGCCAAGGAACTGCTCAAGCGCATGGACGAGGAGATCTGGGTCTCCAGCGAGCACGGCAAGGGGACCGAGTTTTCCTTCACGATCCATCGCCCCACCGCGGCGGATCAGGCGTCGTGAGGCGCGGGCGAAGAGATCCTGTCGAGAGCTCGGCGGGATTTCTTCATTCCGCGGCGCCTGTCCGGAGGGCGCCGCGCTGAACGCGCGCCGCCATGCGGCGGTCTGCGCACCAATCCCTGTCCTACAAATGCGAGGTTTGCCATGTCCAAGAAGAAAAAAGACGGGCGCGTCTATTCCCTGCTGACCGCGGTGCTGGCGGCATGCGCGGCGCTGCTGGTGGTCGCCATCGCCATCGAATCGCACCTGCCCGAGCGCGCGCAGCCATCGCTGCCTTCCGGCGCCACGTCTGCCCCGCAGGCGACGGCGGTGCCGCTGGCGCTGTCGGCGTCGCCGACCGCCGAACCCGCCGCGTCCGCGACGCCGGCGCCGGAGGCGGAGGTGTTTGAGTTCCTGCCCGTCTATACGCGCGCGCAGACCGCAGAGAAGGTCATCGCCATCACCATGGACGGTTGCCGCGAGGTGGAAAACCTCGGTTATGCCGTCGCGGCGGCGCGGCAGTACGGCGCGGCGCTGACGCTGTTTCCCTACGGCGAGGCGGTGATGTCCGACGGCATGGGCGACCTGTTGCGCCGGTGCGTGTTCGAGCTGGGCTTCGAGGTGGAGAACCGCACGTGGAGCAACGGTCAGCTCTACCGTCTCTCGGAGACGGAGATGCTGACGGAGATCTGGTCGGCGGACGTCGCCGTCGACTACGTGCTCAACATGGAGTACGACATGCACTTCTTCCGCATGTACGGCGGTACCGGCGCGCGCGACGCCCGCACGCACGCCTACCTCAAACAGCTGGGCTACGATGCCATCGTCAACTGGACGGTGGCGGGCTCGGACGCCTCGCTCGAGGACCTGACCGAGTCGCTCGAACCGGGCAATATCTACCTGTTCGATACCTCGGAGGACTCCGTGCGCACGCTGGAATCGTTCATGGAATTCGCCGCCGGTCAGGGCTACCGCATGGTCACGCTCAACGAATTGCTCGGCTATGAGCAAAACGCCATGGCGCAGCCGACTGAGCCGATCCTCTCGCACGTCATGCCCGCGCTGGAGAACTACGAGCCGACGCACGCGGAGCTGCGCATCGGCGACCGTGCGTGGGAAACGCTGCTGCTGCAGATGCGCCTGTCAGAGCTTGGCTATCTGGCGGCGGACGGCGCCGACGGCATATACGGCGAGAGCACCAGCGCGGCGGTCAGCCAGTTCCAGGCGGCGTGCGGCCTGATGGGTACGGGCATCGCCACCACAGAGACGCAGGACCGCCTCTTCGCGGACGACGCGCCGCGCAACACAGATCCCGCGCCGACCGTGCGCTCCGCCGCCTCACCCACGCCCGCTGCGGCGGACGGGGACTGATCCACCTCGGATCGGCGGCTTTGACTGCATTTCTGTCGTCTCGAAAGGATTGAGATTTACGGCTGATCCGCCGCGCGCGGGAACGGTTCCGGTCCGGATGGGTGAGAATGGCTTTCCGCGCAGCGGACGCGGCTTGCCGCCGTCGCCCTGTTCGCCGGAAGCGTCTGCGCTTCCGGCGGCGCTTTTCCCGCCGCATGTCACGCGGCTCCGGAACCTTTGCCGGCGCGAAAGTTTTTGGTGGATATTTTTCCAGCGAAAAGGAAAAGCGGCAGGTGAGGGCGAATTATTCAATGAGGTGTGTCCGCGGCGCCGCGCGGACCTCCGGAATGGTCGGACAACCTCCCCGCGGGGGAGGAAATCAATCACGAAAGGAAGATTCGCATGATCCCGCACTATGACATCTCTCAGATCCGCATTGGCACCTGCCTGCCCGGGCAGTCGGCGGAGCAGTGGGGTCCGCACATGGCGGACATCGGCTTCGAGACGCTGTCGGTCAACTTCCACATGGAATACTACGGCGTGAACATCGAACAGCAGGGACCGCGCATGAAGGCGATGGCGGAGGAGAAGGGCGTCGAGATCACGACGCTGGGCTACTACTGCAACGCCATTCAGTACGAGGAGCACAAGCACAATCTGGAGCGCGCGATCGACGCCGCGCATCTCTACGGCGCCAAGACCGTCTCCACGTTTGCCGGTGCCTACGAGGGACGCCCGGTGGACGAATCGTTCAAGAAGTTCGGCGAAGTGTTCCGCGAGCTCGCCAAGCGCGCCGAGGACCGCGGCGTGCGGCTGGCGATCGAGAACTGCCCCATGGAGGGCACGTGGCAGCGCCCGACCTGCAACATCGGCTTCAATCCCCGCGCGTGGGAGGTCATGTTCAACGAGGTGCCCAGCGATGCGCTCGGCCTCGAGTGGGAGCCGGCGCACCAGCTGATCCAGCTGATCGACCCCATTGCCCAGCTGCGCAAGTGGGTCAAGAAGGTCTACCACGTCCACGGCAAGGACGCCACCGTCGACCGCCGCATGGTCGCCGACTATGGCGTGCTCTGCGATACCGACTGGTACGCTCCCGAGCGCACGCCCGGCTTCGGCGACAGCGACTGGCGCGACATCATCTACATCCTGCACACCGGCGGCTATACCGGCGACATCTGCGTCGAGGGCTATCACGACCCGATCTACAAGAAGGACTGGGAGATGACCGCCCAGAAGCACGCGCTGCAGTACCTGAAGTGGTGCCGCGGCGGCGATTTCACCCCCAATCCCTGGGAGAAGTAAGAAACGCCCCCAAGTCCGGCGCGCCGCATTCCCGGCGCGCCGATCAAACGGAGGAAAGCAATGAAGTACATGCATTCGGAATGGAAGGGCCGCCTCAACCACTGGCTCGAGACCCTCAAGCAGGACCTCTACCTGCCGCTGGGCGACATCCCCGTAGAGGGCTTTTTGACCATGGAGCATCTCTCTCCCGAGGAGGCGCGGCAGGGCGCCTTTGAGCCGATGGGCACGGGCGAGGAATGGGGCCACATCTATGAATATTGCTGGATGCGCGGCAAGGTCACGCTGCCGCCCGAGGCGGAAGGCAAGCGCATCGTGATGAACCTGCTCACCGGCGGCGAGACGACCGTATTCGTCGACGGCAGGGCGTTTGGCACCTACCGCGCCGACTGGGTCGACGTGCCGCACCACTACATCGTGGACAACTGCCTGACCGAGCGCGGCGAGGCGGGCCGGACCTACGACCTGCTGCTCGAGGCGTACGCCGGTCACTACTATCCCCAGAGCCCGCTCGGCGGCTGCGCGACCGGTCCCGTGCTGCCCGGCTCCTATCAGGATCCGAAGGTCGAGGGACGCCGCGCCAAGCTCGGCGAGATCACCTACGGCGTCTGGAACGAGGATGCCTATCAGCTGTACATGGACGTCGAGACGCTCAACCTGCTGCTCGACCAGCTCGATCCCGAGAGCCTGCGCGCCGACAAGGTCGCCCACGCGCTGGAGCAGTTCACGCTCATCGCCGACTTTGAGCAGCCGCTCGAGGCGCGCATCGCGAGCTACCGCGCCGCGCGCGAGGCGCTCAAGCCCGCGCTCGATGCGGTCAACGGCGCCACCGCGCCGGTGTTCTACGCCATCGGCAACGCCCACCTCGACCTCGCGTGGTTGTGGCCGATGCACGAGACCCATCGCAAGACCGCGCGCACGTTCGCCGCGCAGCTGCGCCTGCTCGAGGAATATCCCGACTACAAGTTCCTGCAGAGCCAGCCGGCGAGCTATGTGATGTGCCGCGAATACTATCCCGAACTCTACGAGCGCATCAAGAAGGCGATCGCCGGCGGGCGCTGGATCGTCGAGGGCGCGATGTGGGTCGAACCGGACACCAACATGACCAGCGGCGAATCGCTCGTGCGCCAGCTCGTGCACGGCAAGCGCTTCTTCAAGGACGAGTTCGGCGTCGACAGCATCGTGCTCTGGCTGCCGGACACGTTCGGCTATTCCGCGGCGCTGCCGCAGCTGCTCGCGCAGAGCGGCGTGAAGTATCTGGTCACGCAGAAGATCTTCTGGTCCTACAACGAGGGCGACCAGTTCCCCTACCACTACTTTACCTGGCAGGGCGCGGACGGCTCGAAGATCGACACCTTCCTGCCCACCAGCTACACCTACCGCACCGACCCGAGGGAGATCTGCGAGACGTGGAACAAGCGCGTGCAGAAGCGCGGCCTCGACGCCTTCCTGCTGCCCTTCGGCTACGGCGACGGCGGCGGCGGCCCCTGCCGCGACCACATCGAATACCTCGAGCGCGAAAAGAACCTCGAGGGCATGCCGAAGATGCGCATGGAATCGCCGACGAAGTTCTTCCAGGACATGGAAGCCGACGGCGGGCCTCAGCACACCTACGTCGGCGAACTGTACTTCTCCGCGCACCGCGGCGTGTTCACCTCGCAGGCGGCGATCAAGCGCGGCAACCGCAAGGCGGAGCTGGCGCTGCGCGAGGCGGAGATGTGGGGCGCGCTGGCAATGCTCGGCGGCGCGGACTATCCGCTTGAGAAGATGGACGCCGCGTGGAAGCGCCTGCTGCTGAACCAGTTCCACGATATCCTGCCCGGCTCCTGCATCGGCAAGGTCTACGAGCTCGCCCGCGCCGACCACGCATGGATCCGCGCCGAGGCGGACGAGGTCCGCGATGCGGCGCTCAAGGCGCTGACCGCCGGCGACGGCGCGACGGTGTTCAACTCGCTGTCGTTCGCGCGCACCGGACTGGTCGCGCTGCCCGCCGCCTTCGCCGAGGGCGCGGTCACGCTCGATGGCGAAGAGGTGCCCACCCAGAAGACCGACGGCGGCGCGCTGGCGCTGGTCACCGTGCCGGCGTGTGGCGCGGTGTCGCTCAAGCCCGCGTCCGTCACCGCCATGCCCGACAAGGCGAGTGCGCAGGCGGACGGCGACGGCATTGTGCTCGAAAACGCCGTGGTGCGCGCCCGGATCAACGCGTGCGGCGAGGTGACGTCCTTCGTCGACAAGGAGACCGGACGCGAGTTTGCCGCCGGCGCGATGAACCGCCTGCTGATGTACAAGGACGTGCCGCGCCTGTTCGACGCCTGGGACATCGATTCCAACTACATCCTCCAGCCCGTCGCCATCGACGAGCCGGTGACGGTGACCATTGCCGAGGCGAAGGGCCTGCGCGCCGTGGTGCACGTGGAGCGCAAGCTGCTCAACTCCACCTTTGTGCAGGACATCGTGCTCGAGGCGGGCAGCCGCCGCATCGACTTCGTCACCCGCGTCGACTGGCACGAGCTGCATCGGCTGCTGAAGGTCGCCTTCCCGGTCGACGTGCGGGCCGCCGAGGCGATCAACGAGATCCAGTTCGGCTACATGACCCATCCGACGCACCGCTCGCGCCTGTACGACAGCGACCGCTTCGAGGTCTGCAACCAGCGCTACAGCGCGCTGTGCGACGCCAGCCACGGCGCCGCCGTGCTCAACGACTGCAAGTACGGTATCAGCCTCAACGGCAACGAGATGCAGCTGACGCTGCTGCGCGCCGCCGCGACGCCCGAGATGCGCGCCGACAACGGCGAGCACGAGTTTACCTACGCCTTCACCGCGTGGGAGGGCAGCTTCCTCGACAGCCCCGTCGTCGAAGAGGCGTACGACCTCAACGTGCCGCTGCAGGTCGCCGCGGGCGCCTGCCAGCCGTTCAGCGCTTTCAACGTCGATTCGCCGAACGTGTTCGTCGACACGGTCAAGCCCGCCGAGGATGGTTCTGGCGATATCGTCGTGCGCCTGTACGAGGCCAAAAAGGCCGACACGAACTGCGCGCTGAGCGTCAACCTCCCCGCCAAAAAGATCTGGGCGTGCGACCTGCTCGAGAACAGGCGCGAGGAGCTGCCGCTCGAGGACGGCTGTGTCAAACTCCACTTCCACACCTTCGAGGTCAAGACCCTGCGCATCGAGCGCTGATTCCCACCCCAATCCGCAGGGCGTCCGGAACCTTCCGGACGCCCTGATTAGAGCACGAATAAAGCCAGCGAACGCAAAAATCGCCCCGATCATTGAAAAAATCGGCGGCGATTTTTTTGCTTCCGTCCTCCGCTGAACCTGCATCCAGTGGTCGCTCGCGGTCAAGCAAGCTCCCCTGGATGCAAGTTTGCGTTCTCAGCTTGCGGGCTTTCTAAGCCTTCTGGCAGGATACCAGCTTTGTCGGCAACCTATTCGGTCCCTTCGCTCACAGGCTTTCGAGCAGCTTGACGGCGGCGTCGGAATAGGCGGCGAGCTGGCGCTGGGTTTCGGCGGCGCTGTCGCTGACGGCGTTGACATAGAGCTTGATCTTCGGCTCGGTGCCCGACGGGCGCACGCAGATCCACGCGCCGCCCTCGAGCTCGAAGTACAGCACGTTCGACTTCGGCAGCGTCAGCTCCTCGACCTTGTCGCCGCAGGTGCGCTTGGAGGTCTGGTAGTCGCGCAGCGCTTCGACCTTCGCTGCGGCGAACGACTTCGGCGGGTTTGCGCGCAGCGCCTGCATGACCTGCTGCATCTTCGCCAGACCGTCCTTGCCCGGCAGCACGAAGCTGGTCACCTTGTCGCCGTAGTAGCCGTACTGTTCGTAGAGCATGTCGATGGCGTCGACGAGCGTCTTGTTGTACATCTTCTTGTACCACGACGCCGCCTCGGCGATGAGCATGCAGGCGTTGACGCCGTCCTTGTCGCGCACGTCCGTGCCGGACAGGTAGCCGAACGACTCCTCGAAGCCGAACATGAACGTGTTGCAGCCGGTCGTCTCGAAGCGATGGATCTGCTCGGCGATGTACTTGAAGCCGGTCAGCACCTCGATCATCTCGCAGCCGTAGGACTTGGCGATGGCGGCGGCCATGTTCGTGCTGACGATGGTGGTGACCGCGGCGGCGTTTGCCGGCAGTTCGCCGCGCTCCTTCTTCTGGCTGAGGATGTAGTGCAGCAGGATGCAGCCGATCTGGTTGCCGTTGAGCAGCCGCGGACCGTTTCGGTCATGCAGGCGATACCGACGCGGTCGCAGTCCGGGTCGGTGCCGACGCAGAGGTCCGCGCCGAGTTCCTTCTGCATCTTCAGCGCCAGCTCAAACGCGCCGGGATCTTCGGGGTTGGGCACCTTGACGGTGGGGAAATCGCCGTCGGGCAGCTCCTGCTCGGGCACGACATAGACGTTTTCCATGCCGATCTCGCGGAAGATGCGCCGCACCGGGATGTTGCCGGAGCCGTGCAGCGGCGTGTAGACGATCTTGAGCGTCTTGCCCATCTCGCGCGCCAGCTCGGGATTGACGCTGAGCTTTTTGACGGCGGCGATGTAGGCGTCGTCGACATCCTTGCCGATGTAGGTCAGCAGCCCCTTGGCGAGCGCCTCGGCCTCGTCCATCGGCACGGATTCGGCATAGGTCGTCTCTGGCAGGCGGTCGGTGATGCCCTTGACGGATTCCGGCGGCATCTGTCCGCCGTCGGTCCAGTAGGCCTTGTAGCCGTTGTACTGCTTGGGGTTGTGGCTGGCGGTGATGACGATGCCGGCGATGCACTTGAGGTGGCGGATCGTGAACGACAGCACCGGCACCGGCCGCAGCGAATCGAACAGGAACGCCTTCACGCCGGCGTTGCACAGCACCAGCGCCGCCTGCTTGGCGAACACGTCGGACATGTGGCGGGAGTCATAGGCGATGGCGACGCCCTTTTCGGCGCCATCCGGCGTGGTCAGTATGTACTTCGCCAGCGCGCGGCTGACGCGGCGGACGTTGTAGATGTTCAGGCGGTTCGTGCCCGCGCCGAGCACGCCGCGCATGCCGGCGGTACCGAATTCCAGTTCCTTGTAAAAGCGGTCCTCGATCTCCTTGGGATCGTCCGCGATGGCCTTCAGGTCTGCGACGGTGTCGGCGTCGTCGGCGAAGTCCTTCAGCCACTGGCGGTACAGCTCCATTGCCTCCATGCTTCATTCCTCCTCGATCTGTCTCGTGGGGCGGCCCGCATGCGCGCGGCTCACTTGCCGCGCACCTCGGCGAGCCGGTTGAGCAGCAGGGCGAGGTGACCGCGCTCCTGCCGCGCGATTTCCATGAACGTGCCCTTCGCCTGGGCGTCGCGGGCGCAGGCGGCGAGCTCGGTATAGAACAGTATGGAATCCTTCTCCGACGCAATCGCCGTTTCCAGCACGGCGGCGGGGTCCTCAAATCCCGTCTGCCGCAGCGCCATCAGCCCGCCGGGGAAGACGATGTCCGCCGCGATGGCGGAGAGGTAGGCGTTTGTCTCGCTGTCGTAGCTCTCCGCCTCGCAGCCGCCGCGGCGGGCGCACGCCTGATCGTGCAGGCGCTGGAACTCGCGCCCGTGCAGCACCTCGTCGCCGGCGAGATCGCCGAGCAGTCGGACCGTTTCCGGCGAGCGGCTCACCTTCGCGGCGCGGCGGTAGAAATCCTCGCCGCGGCGCTCCATCTCCACCGCGATGCGCAGCCCCTCGACGTCGCTGAACACATGGTACATTGAAACGGTCCTCCCTTCGCGCTCACTTGGCCTGCTGTGCGTCGAAATACTCGTTGAGCTTGGCGACCAGTTCGTCGGCGTCCACGCCGTGACCGGCGCAGGCCATCTCCAGGCTCTCCATCATCGCGTGCGGGCAGCCGATGCAGCCCATGCCGTACGCCATCATCACGGCGGCGGAGTTCGGATCCTTGGACAGCACCTCGTAGATCGTCATCGTCTTGTCAATCAATTCGTTCAACCTCCTCCCGGTCAACATGGTATAAGTGTACAACAAAACCGCCCCATTTGCAAGCGCTGCTGCGAAAAATGGCGGCGGTTTTGCATCAAAAAGCGCCCGCGCGACATCGCGGCGGGCGCAGGGGATTCACTTTTGCCGCGCGCTCACTGCGCCCACAGCGCCTGCGGGGTGCGCCTGAGCGCGCAGACGAGCACGCTGCCGAGCACGCAGCAGGCGACCAGTTCGCCCAGCGCCACGCTGCCCATGTCCATCAGCAGCAGCGGCAGCGAGAACGTGCCGGCATAGTTGTAGGCGCAGTAAACCACCGGACCGACGACCAGTCCGTTGAGCAGCACCGGCATCAGGGAGGCCAGCGCGAAGTGGTTGCGCAGCTTGCGGGTGAGGATGGCGGCGATCAGCGTGGCGAGCGAGCCGAACACGACGTCGTACCATGCCGCGCCGGCGAGGAAGTTTGCCAGCATGCAGCCGACGAACAGTCCCGGCACCGCGTCGGACGTCAAAATCGGCAGAAGCGTCAGCGCCTCGGAGACGCGCAGCTGCACCGCGCGGA
>CALVPU010000256.1 GCA_944353735.1 uncultured Eubacteriales bacterium
GACCGCATGAACGAGATCTACGAAACGCCCACCGCGGAGGGTTCGGAGACCTTCGCGCCCAAGGGGCACGACATCGTCTTCGACCACGTCAGCTTTGCCTACGACCAGAAGGACGTGCTGCGCGACGTGAGCTTCACCGCCAAAGAGGGCGAGGTGACGGCGCTGGTCGGCCCCTCCGGCTCCGGCAAGAGCACCTGCGCGCGCCTCGCCGCCCGGCTGTGGGACGTGACCAAGGGTTCGATCAAAGTCGGCGGCGTGGATATCGCCACCGTCGACCCGGAGGTGTTGCTGCGCGACTATTCGATGGTCTTTCAGGACGTGGTGCTCTTTGACGACACGGTGATGGAGAACATCCGCCTCGGCAGGCGCGGGGCGAGCGACGAGGAAGTGCGCGCCGCCGCCAAAGCCGCCAACTGCGAGGAATTCGTGCGCAGGCTGCCCAGGGGCTACGACACGCCCATCGGCGAAAACGGCGCGCGGCTTTCCGGCGGCGAACGCCAGCGCATCTCCATCGCCCGCGCGCTGCTCAAGGACGCGCCCATCGTGCTGCTGGACGAGGCCACCGCCTCTCTGGACGTGGAAAACGAAACCAAGGTGCAGGAGGCGCTCTCGCGCCTGCTCGCGGGCAAGACGGTGCTGGTCATCGCCCACCGCATGCGCACCGTGGAAGCGGCGGACAAGATCGTCGTCCTCGCCGAAGGCAGAGTGGCGGAGCAGGGCTCACCGTCCGAGCTGATGGCAAAGCGCGGCCTGTTCCACCGCATGGTGGAACTGCAGCGGCAGAGCGCCGGCTGGAAGCTGGGGTGAGACAGGCCCCCTCATCATAGCCGCGGTCACGGGCTTCCTGACAGAATTTGTACTTCAGGAAGCCCGTGACCACTTTTTTTGCTGAACGACGTTGATGCGATGTTGGTTCCTGATGCGCGCCGCGACGCGGTTCGGCAGGCGCGTGGATCGGCCCGCTTCTGCGCGCGCCCGTCATCCGCGCAGACTGTGGCGGAAGGCCGAGGGCGTCATGCCCATGGCGTTTTTGAACACCGTGGCAAAATAGGTGGCGGAATGAAACCCGCAGGCGGCAGCGATCTCCTCAATGCTCTTATCCGTGGAGGCGAGCAGGGCGCGGGCGCGCTGGATGCGCTCGCGCTTGACGTATTCGCCGAATGTGCAGCCCAGCAGCGACTTGAAGATCTGGCAGATATAGCACCTGCTGAGATACGCTTCGCGCGCGACGCGCTCCAGCGTCAGTTCCTCGGTGAGATGGCCCTGCACATAGGCGCAGACGCGCTCGATGTGCGTGTGCCGCGCGTGGTTCTGGCGCAGTTCCTCCGCGTAGGCGTCGAGTATGGCGTCTCCTGCCGCCTGCAGCGCGCCGGCGCTGCGCCCGACGCCGGCGTGGGCATGGAGACGGTTGTCATAACAGCAGCGGCTGAAAGAAATGCCCAGCTGAAACAGCAGGTAGTCGTACAGGCTGCGGTTGAGCGACGTGAGCAGTATGATCGCCGTCTCATCCGGGAGCGAACCGCCTTCGCGCGATGTGAGATGCTCTACGCGCAGGGCAAAGAGCGCCTTTGCCACCGGCGCTCCCTCCTGCACCAACGCCTCGCACAGCTGCGAGTGATCGTATAAAAGTTCCCATTCGTCCCGCTGAAGAGGCGGTTGCGCATAGCATTCCATTTTTGTTCCTCCTGAAAAAACGAAATATCTTTAAGATTTTTTCGCCGGATGTGAGGTCACAAGATCGCAGATGTGTGATATACTCTTTCCCGGTCGTTAGCGTAGACTAACTGTCAGTTCTATTCTAACACCACCATGCGCCATCATCAAGCACGAAACCGTAAAGGAACGTGCCGGAAAGGAGAACGCGATGCGAAAGATCGCTATTTATGGAAAGGGCGGCATTGGCAAATCGACGACGACTTCAAACCTGTCGGCCGCCTTGGCAGAAAAGGGCTACCGGGTGATGCAGGTCGGCTGCGACCCCAAGGCGGATTCCACCAAGGGGCTGATGGGCGGCAGGCGCATCCCCACGGTGCTGGAGCAGCTGCGCCAGAAGGGCGACGAGCTCAGGCTGGAGGACATCGTATTCGAAGGCTATGGCGGCGTACTCTGCGTGGAGTCGGGCGGGCCGACGCCGGGCGTAGGCTGCGCGGGGCGCGGCATCATCTCCGCGTTTGAAAAGCTGGCGGAGCTGCGCGCCTTTGAGGTGTACCGACCGGACATCGTCATCTACGACGTGCTCGGCGACGTGGTCTGCGGCGGCTTCGCCATGCCCATCCGCGAAGGCTACGCCCGCGAGGTGTTCATCGTCTCCTCCGGGGAGATGATGGCGCTCTACGCAGCCAGCAACATCGCCCAGGCCATCCGCGGCTTCGGCAAGCGCGGCTATGCGCGGCTGTGCGGCATCATCCTCAACGCCCGCAACATCGAGGGCGAACGGGAGATCGTCGGCAAAGCGGCGGAGGAGATCGGCACGGACGTCGTCGCCTACATTCCCCGCAGCGGCGATATCCAGCGCGCCGAGGCCGGCGGCGGCACGGTGTTTGAGTGCCTGGAGGATTCCCCCATGCGCGCGGCCTACGAAGGCCTCGCCGACCGCGTGCTCGGCCTGACCCATGATGAGAAAGGAGAAAAACAGGTATGCTGAAAAGAGTTTTGTCCATCGCTTTGAGCGCGATCCTCTGCGCGGCCATGTTCGCAAGCGGCGTCGCGGAGGAGGCGCAGCAGGTGAAGCTGTATTACCCGAGTTACCTTCAGGAGAGCGAGGGCGAGGCGCTGGTGCTCGACAAGATGCCCGAGCGCATCGTCTGCCTGTCCAACGCCGCGCTGCAGATCCTCGTGCGCTGCGGCATCCAGC
>CALVPU010000257.1 GCA_944353735.1 uncultured Eubacteriales bacterium
TAGCGGCAGATCTTGGAGAGGAACTCCAGCGTCAGTGGCTCCATGTAGACCTTGTCGGCGATGGTGGTATCGGTCATGATCGTGGCGGGGTTGGAGTTGACGAGCACGACCTCGTAGCCCTCCTCGCGCAGCGCCAGACATGCCTGCGTGCCGGCGTAGTCGAATTCCGCCGCCTGACCGATGACGATCGGGCCGGAGCCGATGACCAGAATCTTGTGGATGTCTGTGCGCTTAGGCATGGGTCTTGACCTCCTTCATCATCGCCACGAACTGATCAAACAGATAGGCGCTGTCCTGTGGTCCGGGCGCGCTCTCGGGATGATACTGCACGCTGAACAGCCGGTCGGCGGGGCAGGCGAGCCCTTCGACGGTACCGTCCAGCAGGTTGACGTGCGTGATCTCCAACCCCGTACCCGCGACGCTGCCGGCGTCCACGGCGTAGCTGTGGTTCTGGCTGGTAATCTCGATCTTTCCGGTTCTGAGGTTCTTTACCGGATGGTTGCCGCCGCGATGACCGAACTTGAGCTTGTAGGTCTTGGCGCCGGCGGCGAGGGCGATCATCTGGTGTCCCAGACAGATGCCGAAGATCGGGTATTGCCCGCGCAGCGCGCGCACCAGCTCGATCACGGGTTTCACGTCCTCCGGGTCGCCGGGACCATTGGAGAGGAACACGCCGTCCGGGTCCATGCGCCGGATGACTTCCGCCGGCGTGTCGTAGGGCACGACGGTGACGTTGCAGCCGCGCGCATTCAGGCAGCGGATGATGTTGAGCTTGATGCCGCAGTCGACGGCGACGACGTTGTAGCGGTGGTTCGCCGTGCGCGAATACCAGCGCTTGCGGCAGCTGACCAGCGGCACTGCGTCGTGCGGCACCGGCGTCTCGGCGATGATGCGCAGCCCTTCTTCGAGCGGGGTGTCTGCATCGGTGATCAACACGCGGCGCGAGCCGAAGTCGCGGATCGAGCGCGTCAATTTGCGCGTGTCAATGCCGGAAACCGCGGGAATGCGGTCTTCTTCGAGCACCTCGCCGAGCGTGTGCGTGTAGCGGAAGTTGGAGGGCTGGTCGTTGTACTCGCGCACGATCAGCGCGCCGATGCTCGGCGAGCGCGACTCAAAGTCGTCGTCGCAGATGCCGTAGTTGCCGATGAGGGGATAGGTCATCACCACCGCCTGATAGGTATAGGAAGGATCGGAAATGATCTCCTGATAGCCGACCATGGACGTGTTGAACACGATTTCGCACACGCGCTGTTCCGCCGCGCCGAAGCCGTGACCGTAGTACTCCTCGCCGGTTTCGAGGATCAGTTTTCTGTCGAAGTGCTCAACCATGCAATCTTTCCTCCCGCAATCGTCCATTTGCATTTGCCATATACGCGCTCTCCGGCGAAGGGCGTCGCCCGTCCCATGGAGAGGAAGCTGTCGGGGTCGATCTCATAGGATTCGCTTAGGTCAAAGGCGGTCATGTTTTCCGCTGCCGGCAAGTTGATGGAAAAGCGCCGGCAGGGGTTGTCGTGCAGGAGCGCGGCGAGCTTTTCCAGCGGCAGGATGCCCGTGCGCACCAAGTGCGTGTACAACACCGGAAACGCCGTCTCCAGTCCGACCACGCCCATGAGGCTGTCCTTCAGTCCGCGCGATTTTTCCGCGGCGGAGTGCGGCGCGTGGTCGGTGGCGATCATGTCGATGGTGCCGTCGAGGATGCCCTCGATCAGCGCGTCGCGGTCGGCCTGCGCGCGCAGCGGCGGGTTCATCTTGAAGCGCCCGTCTTCCTGAAGGTCCATGTCGGTCAGCGTTAGGTAGTGCGGGCCCGTCTCGCAGGTGACGTCCAGCCCTTCGCGCTTGGCTTGGCGGATCAGCGCCACGGACTCCTTTGTCGATACGTGGCAGACGTGGTAGCTGCAGCCGGTCTCGCGCACCAGCGCCAGATCGCGCGCCACCTGCCGCCACTCGCTTTCCGAACAGATGCCCGCGTGACCGTGCAGGCGCGCGTATTCGCCGTCGTGGATGCAGCCGCCGTGGAGCAGGGCGTTGTCCTCGCAGTGCGCGCAGATCAGCTTGCCCAGCCGCTTTGCCTCGCGCATCGCGGCGCGCATCATGTCGTCGGACTGTACTCCGCGCCCGTCGTCGGAAAAGGCACAGACATAGGGCGCCAGCGCCGCCATGTCCGCCAACCGCTCGCCCCTTTCGCCCTGCGTGATGGCGCCGTAGGGCAGCACTTGCACGCAGGCGTCGCGCGCGATGATCTCCCGCTGCGCGTTGAGCGCCTCCAGCCCGTCGGGGACGGGGTTCAGGTTCGGCATCGCGCACACCGCGCAGTAACCGCCGTGCGCCGCCGCCCGCGTGCCGGAAGCGATCGTTTCCTTATAGGAAAAACCCGGCTCGCGGAGATGGACATGTACATCCGCAAAGCCGGGAAACACGTGGAGGGAATGAAATTCAGCCGCTCCCCCCTGAGCGGAAATTGAAAGGTCGCGGGAAACAAATCGACCGCCTTCGTACACGAGCGCGTCTTTCACGAGGATGCTCACGGGCGTTTCACACTCCTTCATCGCCTGTAGATTCATCGCCTGCGAAGGATCTCATTCGCAAAAAAACGATCTTGCCGCTGGCAAGATCAAAATCGGCGCAAAGGAGACGCGGCGCGCATCCCTCGCCGTCCTGCCAGTTTCTGCGTACAAGCCGCAGACCATCCGATAGCCTATTGTATCATACCGCCGGGGTGCTGTCAACGCGGCACGGTTAAGTTTGCGAAGCGAATGTATGAAGCGCGCGGCGGCGGGCAGAAGGTTAAAAAAATCGAGGCGGCGCGCGGAGCGGTTCCGCCGCGCGGGGGGGGGCGGAGGACCGGTGCGTGCCGCCTCTGTGGAGGGGCGGAAGAGGGGGTTCAGCGCGTGTTCGTGCGGCGGGCGACGGTTTCCGAGGCGGCGAGCATCACCAGCGTGCATGCCGCGAGGAACCAGGGATACAGCTGGAGCGTCGTCGCGGAGGCCAGGCTGCCGAACAGCGGCGGCACGAGCGTCGAGCCGATATAGGCGAACGCCATCTGCAGGCCGACCACTGCCTGCGAGTTCTCCGCGCCGAAGCGCCGCGGCGTCTCGTGGAGCATGCTCGGATAGATCGGAGAGGTGCCCAGGCCGATGACGGCGATGCCGAGCATCGCGACCGCCGGCGGCACGGGCAGCGCGACCACCGCCGCGCCGGCAAGGCAGACGCACTGACCGATGCGGATGAGTTTGGCGCCGGACAGGCGGTTGGCGACGAAACCGGTCAACAGCCGTCCGAGCGTGATCGCGCCATAGAACATCGACGCGCCCATGGCGGCATCCGCGGCGCTCATGCCGCGGGCCTGATGCAGGTAAGTCGACGCCCACAGTCCGCTCGTGGTCTCGACGGCGCAGAAGAACACGAATCCCACCAGCGCCGTGCGCACGAACGGCAGCTTCAGCGCGCTGCGGTTGGAGACGAACGCCTCGCTCTCGGAAGCGCTCTGCTGCGGTCGGGCGCGGCGCCAGAGCGGCAGCGTCAGGAACAGCACCAGCGCCAGCGCGAACTGGATGCCGGAGATCAGGCCGTAGGCGCCGCGCCAGGACGCGCCGCGCGCCAGCTCAAAGGAGAGGATCATCGGACCTGCCGTCGCGCCGATGCCCCAGAAGCAGTGCAGCCAGCTCATGTGCCGCGCGGCATAGTGAAGGGCGACGAAGTTGTTCAGCGCGGCGTCGACGCTGCCCGCGCCGAGCCCGAGCGGAACCGCCAGCACGAACAACATCCACGCTCCCGGTGCGAGC
>CALVPU010000258.1 GCA_944353735.1 uncultured Eubacteriales bacterium
GTCGAATCCGGCGACGTCGTCGCCCTGCCAGCAGTTGATGGAAATGGGTTTTTCGGACGCCGCGCGCATGGCGGCGATCGCATCCACGCCAAATTCTCCGTAGCGCGCGACTGCGCTTTCAAAGCGGTCCATTGTCTTCCTCCAATCGCATGAAGTCGTCGCAATTTGTCCAATTCGTCGGAGCAAGCGGCGCACCGCCGCTTCGACCTCAGTGAAATTATACCATGCTTTGCCGCCGCTTCGCAACCCTGTCCGGCGTCGACTTTTGCAAAAAATGGGCGCACAGACGGGCGCTTTGCGGCACGAAAAAAGCCCCGACTGCGCTGAAGTCGGGGCGACGCCGTTGCGGCGGTGGGGACGCGGGCGGGACTACTCCTTTTCGGAGCCGATGAAGATCGTCTCGCCGTAACCGATCAATCCGCCGATGTTGTCGCGGATGGCGCGCGGAAAGAGGTTGCTGGCGCGCACGCTGTCGACGTCGATCCACTCGCGACCGATCTGAAAGCGGTCACGCTCGGTCGGCGGCTGGCAGGGGACGTCCTCGAGCTTGCACAGGAAGATGAAGTAGATCTTGTGGTTCGCGCCGTCTTCGCGCCCGGCGGTGATGCGCTCGTAGAGGCCGGAGAGGCGCAGCGGCGTCACGGTATATCCGGTTTCCTCGAGCAATTCCCGGCGCACCGTCTCGGTGAGCAGTTCTCCCGTGCGCTGACCACCGCCGGGCAGGGCGTAGTATTCGCCAAAGCGCGAGACGCAGCGGTTGACGAGGATCTTTCCGCGGTTGAGTACGATTGCCTTCGCGGAGTTGCGGACGGGCACGCGCGCCACCTCCCTTATTTCATCGCCTATAATGTACAATATTATAACGCCTTTTTCGACAAATAGCAATAGAACGCGATGTGAAAAACGGGATTTTGTCGGAAATTTGTGCGCGATGTGCTTGGGAAATACACGTTTCGCATGAATCTCTATGTGCGGCGAACTTCATCAGATCAATATTCCGTGCACTCGAGCGCGCTGAAGTTGTCAAAACAGACTGGTTTATTGTTAAACAACGTTAAAAATAAAGCGATATTGCGTTGATTTGTTGAAGCGCGGCGCGCGGACTGTTACAATAGAACCCAGAGGGGGCATAGCCCCCGGAGCGCATGACCATGCAAGGGGAGGGTTTCCATGGCAGTGGCAGTCATCATGCCCAGACAGGGCAATACGGTCGAGAGCTGCATCATCACCCAGTGGCACAAAAAGCCGGGCGACGACGTCGCGCCGGGGGATATCCTGTTTTCCTATGAAACCGATAAGGCGGCGTTTGACGAGGAAGCCAAGGCGCAAGGAACGTTGCTCGCCGCCTTTTTCGCCGAGGGCGACGACGTGCCTTGTCTGGCAAATGTGTGCGTTATCGGCGCGCCTGGGGAGGATGCTGAAGCCTTTCGCCCCGGCGCCGCCGAGCCCGCTGTCTCCACACCGGCTACGCCGGTTGCGCCGGAACTGGCGCCCGACGATGGTCCGCCGGCGGAGCCGCATGCGCCGGCGACCGGCGGCGAAATGCGCATCTCGCCGCGCGCGCGCGTGCTGGCGGAGCGCAGCGGCGCAGACCTTTCCCGCGTCATGGCGACGGGTCCGGAAGGCCGCGTGATCGCCCGGGATGTGCAGGCGCTGATCGACGCGGGACTCGTGGCGACGCCCGCGGCGCGCGGCGGAGCGGCGGGGGCGGAAGGCACCGGTCTGGGTGGGCGCGTGACGCTGGCTGACCTCGAGCGCGCGGCTGCGCCTGCCGCAGCGCCTGCTGCGCCAGCCGTGGAAGCCGGCGCGGAAGCGGACAGCTACGACGAGCCGCTGAGCCACATGCGCAAGGTGATCGCCAAGTCGATGACGGCATCGCTGGCGACGATGGCGCAACTGACGCACAACATCTCCTTTGACGCCAGCGAGGTGCGCCGCATGCGCGCGCTGTTTAAGGAAAAGGGCGAGCTGTTCGGGCTCGAGCGCGTATCGATCAATGACATCGTGCTCTATGCCGTGGCGCGCACGCTGGCAAATCCCGCGCATTGCGCGCTCAACGCCCACCTGATCGACGATGGTCGGACGATGCGCTATTTCCGCGCCGTTCACCTCGGCGTGGCGGTGGACACCGAGCGCGGCCTGATGGTACCGACGATCTTCCATGCCGAGCGCATGTCGCTGCGCGAGATCTCCGCCGAAGCCAAGCGTTTGGCGCAGGCATGCCGGGAGGGGCGGATCAGTCCTGACGCGCTGCGCGGCGCCTCGTTTACGGTGTCGAATCTCGGTGCGCTGGGAATCGAGTCCTTCACACCGGTCATCAATCCGCCGCAGACAGGCATTCTCGGCGTCTGTGCGATGCGGGACGCCGTGCGCATGCGAAACGGTCAGATCGAGGTCTATCCGAGTATTGGCCTTTCGCTGACCTATGACCATCGCGCGCTCGATGGCTCGCCTGCGTCGCGCTTCTTGGTCGACCTCAAGGCGAATCTGGAGAACTTCGCGCTGTTGCTGGCGCAGTGACGCGCGGGAAGGAGGATGGGACATGGCGGTGGAATACGATCTGATCGTGCTCGGCGGCGGTCCGGCGGGCTATTTGGGCGCGGAGCGCGCCGCAAAGGCGGGGCTGAAGACGGCGCTGTTCGAGGAAAAGGCGCTCGGCGGCGTCTGCCTGAACGAGGGCTGCATTCCTTCCAAGGCACTGCTCAACTCGGCGAAGCTGTACGAGCACGCGCGCGAGGCGGCGAAGTACGGCGTGCAGTGCGGAGAGGTGCGCCTTGACCAGAAGGCGGTCGTCGCGCGCCGCGGGCGCGTGGTGCATACGCTGGTCAGCGGCGTTGCCGCCAAGATGCGCGCCGCGGGCGTTAAGGTGTTTCCGGCGCGGGCGGAGATCGCCGGTCGCGTGGACGGCGGCTTTGCCGTGTCCGCCGATGGCGGGACGCACACCGCGACGCGGCTGCTGATTGCCACGGGTTCGTCGGCGGTCGTGCCGCCGATTCCCGGCGTGCGCGAGCATCTGGGCGGATTCGTGGCGACGAACCGCGAGATTCTGGAACTGCCGGAGGTGCCGA
>CALVPU010000259.1 GCA_944353735.1 uncultured Eubacteriales bacterium
AAATCAGCGCCGCCAAAAACCGCCTGCAAATCTTCTGCATGGAATGCACGCTCCTTCGTATCCGGTATCCGCTGGCGCGGACGCCGGGTTCATCATTGCGGACGACCGCTCGCGGCGCGCCCGACGAGGATTAGACGCGGCGGACGCCGGAATTGTTCCCACATTTTGAGCGGGAAACAAAGCCTTTCGCAGGCGCGCCATGCGGCGCATCCCGCAGGAAAGCCCCGCGCTTTGGATCGGAAGACAAACAGGCGGCGGGAAAGGACGCATTCCCTTCCCCGCCGCAATGAAACCCTCCGTTCGCCCACGCGAAGCGCACGCGTCGTGCACATGTCGATGCCGATGACCGTTCCGGTAGAGGCAGTTCGCCCGTGCGGAACGCACGCGTCGTGCACAGCGCCATCGTCAACGCGCTGGCACGAAACCCTCCGTTCGCCCGTACGGAGCGCACGGCAGGACAAGCCTTCGCCACGCCGCGCCGCAGCGGGCGTCTCCCGGAGCCGCCTCCAAAGGGCGTTTTCCGGCGCGCTCCCGCCGCGCCGACCGCCTGTCCGCGGCTTACAGCAGCCGGATGCCGGCACGCGCGCAGGCATCGCGCGTCTCGTCGTCCCAGAGGCTGCACTGCACCTCGCCGATGTGCGCGCAGCCGATCATCAGCATGCACAGGCGCGACTGACCGATGCCGCCGCCGATGGTCAGCGGCAGCTCGCCGGCGAGCAGCATGCGGTGGAACGGCAGCTCGCGGCGCTCTTCGCAGCCGGCGAGCTTCAGCTGGCGCGCCAGCGATTCCTCATCGACGCGAATGCCCATGCTGGAGATTTCAAACGCCCTGCCCAGGCGCTCGTTCCAGAAGAGGATGTCGCCGTTGAGCGCCCAATCGTCGTAGTCCGGCGCGCGGCCGTCGTGCGGCTTGCCGGAGCGCAGCTTGCCGCCGATCTGCATGATCAGCGCCGTTCCGTGCTCGCGCAGGAAGGCGTTTTCGCGCTCGGACGGCGTCAGGTCCGGATAGCGGTCCTCCAGTTCCTGCGTGGTGACGGCGGTCATCTCGCGGCTGAGCTTGACGTTCAGCGACGGAAATTCGCGGTCGAGGCGTTCGGAGGTGTCGCAGATGGCGTCGACGATGTCCTGCGCCGTGCGCTTGAGGTAGTCGAGCGTGCGGTCCTCGCGGCGGATGATCTTCTCCCAGTCCCACTGGTCGACGTAGATGGAGTGAAGGTTGTCCGGCTCCTCATCGCGGCGGATGGCGTTCATGTCGGTGTACAGGCCCTTGCCCGGGCGGAAGTCGTAGCGCTTGAGCGCCAGGCGCTTCCACTTCGCCAGCGAGTGCACGACCTCGCCCACGCAGCCCACGCCCGGCGCGTCGAACTTGACCGGACGCTCGACGCCGTTCAGGTTGTCGTTCAGGCCTGAATCCGAGCGCACGAACAGCGGCGCCGACACGCGGCGCAGGTTCAGCGCGTGGCTCAAGTCCTTCTGAAAGTTGTGCTTGATGAACTCGATGGCGACCTGCGTGTCGAACACGCTCAGCGGCGAGCGGTAGCCCTCGGGAATGGCGATTTTGCTCATGGCGAACGTCCTTTCTGCCCTTCGCGGCGCTTCGCGCGCTGAGGCGGCGGCTGTTTTTTCACAATGGTATGAGTATACAGGTTTCGCGGTAAAAATGCAAGCGCATTCGCACGCAATTTACACATTTTGCATGCCGTTGATAGAGCTGTTGCGGATTCGTTGTCTTTTCAATCGTTTTTTCACGTGTTCTGGAATTTGTCGCGGTCAAACTTTCAAATTTAACAATTTCTTGTTGCGAAACGGCGCGGTTTCACGTATAATAGACAGTGGATTTCAAAAAAACGGCGCGCCGCCAAACGCGCGGCAGGGCGCTTAGCAGCAAGGAGGAACCGTCCATGGCACTGAAGAATTCCTATCTCGCCGACCTGATGGCGCGCGTTGAAAAGCGCAACGCCGGCGACAAGCAGTTCCTGATCACCGTCCGCAGCGTGCTCGAGTCGATCGAGCCCGTGGTGGAAAAGCACCCCGAATACGTCGAAAAGGGCGTGCTGGAGATGTTCGTCGAGCCGGAGCGCGTGGTGCAGTTCCGCGTGCCGTGGGTGGACGATTCGGGCAAGGTGCGCGTCAACCGCGGCTTCCGCGTGCAGTCCAACAGCGCCATCGGTCCCTACAAGGGCGGTCTGCGCTTCCACCCGACGGTGACGCTGGACATCGTCAAGTTCCTTGCCTTTGAGCAGACGCTGAAGAACTCGCTGACCACGCTGCCCATCGGCGGCGCCAAGGGCGGCAGCGACTTCGACCCCAAGGGCAAGTCCGACATGGAGGTCATGCGCTTCTGCCAGAGCTTCATGACCGAGCTGTACCGCCACATCGGCCCGGACACCGACGTTCCCGCCGGCGACATCGGCGTGGGCGCGCGCGAGATCGGCTATCTCTACGGTCAGTACAAGCGCCTCACCGGCGACTACTGCGGGGTGCTGACCGGCAAGGGCCTGACCTACGGCGGCTCGCTGGCGCGCAAGGAGGCCACTGGCTACGGCCTGTGCTACTTCACCGAGGAGATGCTCGCCGACGCCGGCAAGAGCTTCAAGGGCGCGACGGTCGTGATCTCCGGCTCCGGCAACGTCGCCATCTACGCCTGCGAGAAGGCGACCCAGCTGGGCGGCAAGGTCGTCGCCATGTCCGATTCCAACGGCTACATCCACGATCCCGACGGCATCGACCTCGACTGCGTCAAGCAGATCAAGGAGGTTCGCCGCGGCCGCATCCGCGAATACGTCGAGAGCCATCCCGCCGCAACCTATACCGAGGGCTGCGCCGGCATCTGGACGATCCCCTGCGACATCGCGCTGCCTTGCGCCACGCAGAACGAGATCAGCCTCGAGTCCGCGCGCACGCTGATCCAGAACGGCTGCTACTGCGTCGCCGAGGGCGCGAACATGCCCACTGTGATGGACGGCATCCAGGCGTTCCTCGACGCGGGCGTGCTGTTCGGGCCCGCCAAGGCCGCCAACGCCGGCGGCGTCGCCACCTCCGCGCTGGAGATGTCGCAGAACTCCCAGCGCCTGTCCTGGACGTTCGAGGAAGTCGACGCCAAGCTCAAGGGCATCATGGTCGGCATCTACCACAACGTCGCCGGCGCCGCGAAGGAGTACGGCTGCGAGGGCAACTTCGAGGCCGGCGCGAACATCGCCGGATTCCTCAAGGTCGCCGACGCCATGCTCGCGCAGGGCGTGGTCTGACCGCTTCCGCACGCTTCCCGCCACGGTTTTCCGCGGCGGGATTTTTGCACGGCGGGCGCGAGCCCTTTCGCCCGCCGGAGACGCCGCCGATACGAAGGAGCTGTGAAAATGAGCCGACCCCGCGACAAGGTCCTCGAACCCCCGAAAAGCCGCCTTCCGTGGATAATCCTGATCACCGTATTCGGCGGCTACGGCGCCTTTTTAGTCCTGAAAATGGAGACGCCCATGCTCACCGCGTGGCTGGTGGCGCTCTATGCCTCTGCGTTCCCGTCCATGCTGCTGTGCACGCTCGCGCACGAACTGGGACACCTCGCGTGCGGGCGGATGAGCGGCTACCGCTTCCTGTCCTTCCGCGTGATGCGCTTCATGTGGGTGCGGCAGGACGGCAGGCTGCGGCTGAAGCGCCTGTCGCTGCCGGGCACGCTGGGACAGTGCCTGATGGCGCCGCCTCCATTGGCGGGCGGAAAGATGCCGGTCGCGCTGTACAACCTCGGCGGCGTGATCGCCAACGCCCTCCTCGCCGCCGTTTTTACCGCGCTGGCGGCGCTGCTGGACGGCGTGGCGGTGGCGTTCATGGTGCTCCTGGCGGCGTACAACCTCTATTCCGCGCTGCTCAACGGCATTCCCATGCGCGTTTCCGGTCTCGAGAACGACGCCGCGAACCTGCGCTCGCTGCGGCGCAATCCCGCCGCCATGCGGGCGTTCTGGGTGGAACTGAGCATCGAGGAGCGGCGCACGCGGGGCGAGCGGCTGAAGGACATGCCGGCGCAGTGGTTCGCCATGCCCGGCACCGGGGAGATGACCGACGGCCTGAGCGCCGAGCTCGGCGTGTGGGCGTGCGGGCGCCTGATCGACGAGGGGCGCTACGCCGAAGCCAACGCGGCGATCATCCATCTGCTCGATTCGCCCGCGCCCGTCCTCTGGGTCAACCGCTGCGATCTGCTGTGCGAGCGCGTGTTCTGCGAAGCCGTCGCCGGCAACGTCATTGAGGCGGCGCGAATCGTCCCACAGCTGAGCGCGTACCTGCGCACCATGCGCAAGTCCTCATCCCTGAGCATCCTGTGCATGCGGTACGCGCTGGCGAGGCTCGTCACGCCTTCGGAGCTCGCCGCCCGCGACGTGCGCGAAGCGTTTGACCGCGCCGTCCGGCTTTATCCCTACGCCGGAAACATCGCGGCGGAGAGGGAGCGAATGCAATTCATCGACCGCTGCGCCGAAGCGCGCCAGCGCGAACAGGAAGCGAGGAAATGACATGCAGCTTCAGGAACTGTACGCAATCATCGAACTGCCCGCCGAAGCCGTGCGCCGGCTGGAGGCAGTCGCGCCGGCGATTGCCCTTTCGGACTTCGAGGAGGATCTCGCCGGCATGATGGACATCGCGACCGCGGATGCGGCGTACCGCCGCCTCTCCGCGCGGCTGACCGGCGACGCCGACCACTGGGCCATGCTCCTGTGCCAGCTGGAATGCGCCCGCCGCGACGCCGACCGCTATCGCGCGCTCGGCGCCGGCATGGACGTGTTCGCCGCCACCATGAAGTGCTTTACGCGCTTCCTGCGCGAGTGCGCGGTGCGAAACGGCAGGATGTTCTTCGACCGCGGCTGGTGGACGTACCGCCAGCTCTCCATGC
Source organism: uncultured Eubacteriales bacterium (assembly GCA_944353735.1). GTDB lineage: Bacteria > Bacillota > Clostridia > Christensenellales > Aristaeellaceae > Faecivicinus. The sequence continues at coordinate 4,877 of CALVPU010000259.1, forward strand.
GCATCTTCCGCCTCGGCGCGCTGGAGTACGAGCTGCGCGAGGAAGGCGGCGCGCCCTGCGCCGGCATCCACATCCCCTCGGACGCCGATCTCTCGCCCGCGGCGGTGGACGACTCGCTCGCGCAGGCGGCGGCGTTCTTCGCCGCGCGCATGCCGGATTTCGCCTACGACCGCTATACCTGCTCGTCGTGGCTGCTGTCTCCGGCGCTGCGCCCCTTCCTCCCTGATGGCTCGCGCATCCGCGCCTTTCAGGAGCGCTTTACCCTCGTCGGCGAGGATCCGGAGAGCCGCGACTGCCTGGAATGGCTGTTCCAGGCGCCGGAGGACGCCGACATCGCCGCGCTGCCCGAGCGCACGCGGCTGCAGCGCGGCGTCAAGCAGTTGCTGCTGCGCGGCGGAAACGTGGGCGTCGCCGACGGCGTCATCCCCCTGCGCCGCCTCTGAACGGCAGCGCGCCTTGCGCAGCGCATGGCTGCGCTCACCTCCGCATACGATGTCGGTGCGGAGGTGTTTTGTCGCATGCAGATTCCATGGGAATTGATCGCCTCGTTTGCCGTCGGGCTGGCGCTGCTGTGCCTGATCGGCTATCTGCTGCTGGTGCCGATGCGCTTCATGTGGCGGCTGGTGGCGGGCTGCGTGATGGGCGCGCTGGCGCTGCTGCTGGTCAACGCGCTGGGCGCGTTGGCGGGATTCCACGTCGAGATCAACCCCTTCACGGCGATGGCGGTGGGCTTCCTCGGCGTGCCGGGCGCGGCGCTGGTGGTCGCGCTGCAGCTATTGCTGTGAGCGTCCGACCTCGCGGACGTTCGCAGGCAGGACGCGGCGCGGCATAAATTGCGCGCGGATAAAGCGCGCCGCGGTCACGGCAAAGGCGCCGTGCTCACGCTCATCAACAACCGCGTGGTCGGGCGGATGAAATGAAGTTCGGTGTCGACGTCTTCGGGATTTCCTCCGGCATCAACAACCGCGCGGTCGGGCGGCACGGCAAAGGCGCCCCGCAGTTCGCCTGCGAAGGCGCCTTTGGCGCGTCGTTCCCGCACCGGCATTGATTCCCGTCAGGACAGCCGCACGATCACTTCCGCCTGCCGGTCGCCGCATCTTCGCGGCGCATGCGCGCTTCCCGCAGCGCCGCCCAACCGGCGTCATCAATCCGCGTCTCAGCGCGAAGCGGACGCGCGCCGGGCCGGCAAGTCCCTTCGGCAACGCCCGGCGCCGGTCCTCGCCATGGCGCAAAGCGGATGCGCGGCAGGCGAACAGGCCAGTTCCCCTGCGGCGGCGCCCACCCGACCTGCATCCCAGCGCGACGCGGGCGCGCAGGCCGGCAGACGCCAACAACGGCGCCCGTCAGCGCGCGCTCCCGCGCGAAACCGGCGTCCTGCGCCTGCCGCGCAGCAGGACCGCCGCCGTCAGACAGCAGATGCAGCCCCAGCGCAGCGCGCCGCCGAGGAATTCGACGCGGCGCATCTGCGGCGTACCGATCTTGACCAGCTGCGCCGCGCTGCCGGTCAGGTTCCAGAACACGTCGCGGATCGACGACCACGACGAGATGTTCTCCGGCACCCACTCGGTAAATACGTACAGCGGCTGCGCCGAAAGCGCCAGCAGCCCGTACAGGAGCGCCAGCAGCGTTCCGTAGCCGAGCGCGCACATCCCGATCAGTCCCAGCAGCCGCGGCAGCATGCGCGGAAAATAGTATTCCCGCATCCCTGCGCGGAACGCCGCCGCGCCGCGCGACGCCCAGCCGTTCATCCGCCGCAGCAGGGCGGCAAGCGCGCTGAGCCCGAACGCCAGAAGCAGCATCCGCGGCAGCATCGTGCGCCGCATCGCCTCCTTCCCGAGGCTGTAGAGGCTGCCGCCGGACTGCCAGCCTTCGCGCGCGGCGGTCTGGAACAGCGTCCTCGCGCCGGCATTGGCGACCGGCCTGGCGCTGAGCACCACCGCGTCCAGCGCACCCGACGCCGCGCGCAGGGGCACGATCGCGGCGTGCGCTGAAACCTCGCCGACTTCGCGCCGGTGGCGGAAAGTGCCGACCACCTCGTAGCGCTCGTCGAGCACGCGCACCTCGGCGCCGGGCGGCAGTTCCGCGCCGAAGAGCGCGAACGCCAAATCCGCGTCGAGCATCGCAACCCTGTCGCCGCGCAACAGCTCCGTCTCGGTGATGCGCCGCCCGGAAACGAGCGCCTCTGGATAGATCTCAAACCAGCCCTCGCCAGCGGCGTAGACCGTGGCGGAAGCGCTCTTCTCCCCCGCCCCGACCGAGGCCTGTCCGGCGATGGCGCCCACCGCCGTCGCCGTCACGCTGTCGCCGAGCGTCTCGGCAACGCCCTCGCGCGCGGCGAGCAGCGACGCCAGTTCCTGCGCCGCGCCCTCGCCCGACGGCGCGGCGACCACGTACTGCAGCAGGTCGTCCTCCGCCAGCAAAAGCGCCAGCGGCGGCAGCGCCAGCATCAGCCCCAGCGCCATCAGCGCCCACGCGCCCCGGCGGACCTTTCCCTTCTTCATGGCTGCCTCCCGTCATTCGATGTAGAGCATCACGGCGTCGCCGTCGTTGATGGGGCGATCCTCCATGTAGGCGATGTCGTAATAGCCGATCTCCTCGCGCACCGACGCCACGCCGTCCGCTTCTCCCGCCACCGTGACCGGCAGCTTGCGCACGGTCATGCGCGAATTGCCGAGGTTGGAATAGCTGGTCTCGACGGTGAACACGTAGCGGTCCTCGCCGGAGCCGTGCACGGCGCTCGACGGCAGCAGCGCGGTCGTCTCGCGGGCGCGAAACACCAGCGACATCGGCGTCTCCTCGACGGTCATGGCGTAGACGCTGCCGCGGGCGTCGAGCACCTGCGGCGTGATCTCGACGTCGGCATAGCGCTTGCCCTCGCTGTCCAGCCCGGTGGCGACGACCTGCGTCTCGACGGAGGTGTACTGGTCGACCTCGATGGTCACCGGCATGCCCTCGGACACGGTGCGGTCCACCTGCGAGACGTCGGCGCGCAGCACCGGCGCGGCGTCCGCCGCGGTCACGGTCAGCATCTCGCCGGAGCCATCGTAGCTGTCGCCCGCCTTGACGGCGACGGCGGCGACATAGCCGTCGCGCGGCGCGCAGACCGCCCGCACATTGGCGTCCAGCTCGCGCAGCGCCGCCATGCTTTCCTCCGCCTGCGCCATCTTTTCCTCGAAATCGCGCTTTTCGGTGATGTACGACCACGTGTCCTCATCCGGCGCGTAGCGCGCCGCGCCATCCATCGCCGCCTGTGCCTGCGCCTGCGCGGCGTCCGCCGCGCGCCACGCCTCGACCGCCGTCCGCAGCGCCTCGCTGGCGCCCTCCGGCGCGCCGGACTGGGGCAGTTCCAGCCCCTCCGCCGCCAGCAGCGCCTCCATCTCGATGCGCGCCGCGGCGGCGGCCTTCATGGCGTCGCGCAGCTCAAAGTACGCCGCCGCGTACTGCTCGTCGGTGGGGCGCAGGCGGATGGCACGGCTCTTGCTCTCCAGCGCGAGCAGGCCGTCGAGCGCCTCGTCATAGCTTGCCTGCTGCTCGGCGAGGGCGCTCTCCAGATCCGCCACGCGCGCCTCGACGACCACGTCGCCCGCCTTGACCTCGTAGCCCGGGCGGACGTTGACGCGCGTGACCGTCAGCGTCTGACCCTCCTCGAGCGCGACGCCGATGCGCTCGACCTGCGGGAACACCAGCTTGCCGTCAATGCGGATCTCCTCCTCCAGCCGGCCCGACGTCGCCTGCGTCAGGCGCACCTTCGCCGTAGTGATCGTGCGGATGGTTCCGGAAAAGAACATGCACAGCGCCACGGCGACCGCCACGGCGATGAGCCCCCGAATCGCAAATTTTCTCAGGTTCATGCGTTGCACCTCTTATTTCAGCTCCGTCAGTTGGATGCCCGTCAGGATGTCCTCAAGGAAGTACAGGTAGACGAACAGCGCCGGCAGCATGTACAGCGCCGCGCCGGCAAACTCCGTTCCGGAGCTCTCGTCGACGAGCTGGTTGAACATCACCGACAGCGGCTGCAGGTCCTGCCGCTGGCTCAGATACGCCATCGGCTGCTCGACCAGATTCCAGCAGTCGGCAAACGACAATGCCGCCGCCGCGCCGATCACCGGTCGGCAGACCGGCACCGCCACGTGCACAAAGCAGCGCGCCGTGCCCGCGCCATCCATCTGCGCCGCCTCGAACAGTTCGTTGGGCAGCCCGACCATGAACTGGCGCAGCAGAAAGATGTAAAACGGCGAAAACCACATCGGCAGGATCACCGCCCACGCCGTCTCCAGCAGGCCAAGCTGCCGCAGCGTCAGCACGTTGGGCACCATCGTCACCTGAAACGGCAGCAGCATCAGCATCAAAATGCCGAAAAAGACCGCGTCGCGGCCGCGAAACTCAAAGCGGCTCAGCGCGTACGCCATCATCGGAATCACCGCCGCCTGCCCGAGCAGGATCGCCACAGCGTACATCGCCGAGTTGACGAACATCTTCAGAACCGACGTGTCGCGAATGAGGATCTCGTAGTACTGACCCGGCGAGAACATGTCCGGCGAGAGCTTGACGTCCATCCACGCCGCTTCGTCATAATTGCCGCGCGCCGCCATGTACGCCTTGATCTCCCCGGGAGAAAAGAACGAATACAGAAACGTAATCGCGATTGGCGCCAGCACCACGAGCGCCAGCAGCAGCATCAGCGCCCGCGACGCCCAGTGCCGCTTCCGCAACCTCTTCATCGCCGCCCCTCCCTTCATGAAAACCGGCGCTGCAGCGTGCGCTGCAGCAGAAACAGCGCCCCGAACAGCGAAAACACGATCAGCGCGAAGCTGTACGCCGCCGTGGTGACGTTTTGGTAGTTGAGCCGCCCGTACATGTTGTTCATGTAGTTCTGCAGCGTGTAGACCGCCTCGTCCGGATAGGCGCCGCCGATAAAATAGACCTCCTTGAAGATCTTGAAGGCGTTGATCCACTCGAGGATGACGATCAGAAACGCCGACGGCACGATCAGCGGCAGCGTGATGCCGAACGTCTGGCGCAGAAAGCCCGCGCCTTCGAGCTCGGCGTACTCGTACAGCGGTTCCGGCACCGTCTGCAGCGCCGCCAGAAAGATCACCACCGCAAAGCCGAGGTTCTTCCACACGAACAGTAGCACGATCGGCACGCGCAGCTGCGCGCCCTCCAGCCACATCACCCGCTCGCCGCCAAAGGCTGCGACCATGCGGTTGACCACGCCGCCGTAGTCGAACAGCAGCAGCCAGATCAGCAGCATCGCCGACGAGGGCATCAGGTACGGCAGCAGGATGCTGTTGCGGAAAAACGCCCCGCCCGGACGCAGCCGGTTGAGCAGCGCCGCGATCACAAACGACAGCGCCCATACCAGTGGCGCGCAGATCAGCGACAGCGCCATCGTGTTCTTCAACCCCAGCAGGAACATCTCGTTTTGCCAGATGGCGGCATAGTTGGCGAGACCGACAAACCGGTTCTCATAGCTGCCGTCCGTCAGGCTGTACCAGATGCCGCCGATAAACGGCACGATGTAAAACAGCATCAGCCCGGCAAGCCCCGGCAGCAGGAACAGCCAGACCGACCTCTTTTTGCGAAACACGCGCAACCTCCCCTTCCGCCGCATCCGCGCGGGAAGCGCTTCCGCCGCCCCCGCGCCGCGCGGTCATCCTTCCATTGCCCGCATCCGCACCTTGTTCTCCACTTGGCGCAGATACTGGTCCGCGTCGATCCGCCCCTGAGCGTACTGCGCCGTCAGCTCCCCCGCCTCGCCGGAGAACCAGCTCTCGCCCGCGACGACGAGCCCGACGTCATGCGCGCGGAACCACGCGATCTGTTCTTCGGACACCGCCCACATGTCCCCGGCGATCTGCGCCATGTACGCCCGCTGATCCTCAATCGCGTCCGCCAGCGCCTGCCGGTCGATGGGATCGGCGCGCTCGTACTGCGCCTGCAGTTCGTCGCACGCTTCCTGCGCTGCGGCGAGCGCGGCGTCGCGCTCAGGGCTGGGCAGCGGTTCGTCGAGACCGGGATAGAAGTTGTACTGGATCGCGCCCGGCACGCTCTGCGAAAGCGCTTCCAGAAACGCAACCGCCATCTCGGCGTTCTCGCTGTACGGATTGACGAACGCCACGCGCACCTCCAGCCCCAGCGCCGGCGGCAGATCGCCGTCCAGCGCCAGCAGCAGCGGCTGCGTGCCGGCGTCGTAATAGCCCTCCTCGAACGCCACGGAAGCGCCGCTGTCAAACAGCACTTCGTCGCCGGCCCATGAGAAGCTGTCGCCCACGACCTCTTCCGGCAGCCCCAGCGCCGCGAAGTCCACGCGCTCGAGCCGCTCCAGCAGCCCGCGCAGCAGGGGCGTGTCCACCGAGGGAATATCCATC
>CALVPU010000260.1 GCA_944353735.1 uncultured Eubacteriales bacterium
TCGAGACCGCGACCGGCGTCGACCTCATCATCGACGACACGCCCGAGGCGGTCATCATCTCCGCGTTCGATCCGGTGCGCCGCGAGATCGCGCGCATCGCGCTCGAAAAGCTGATCATGGATGGGCGCATTCATCCGGCGCGCATCGAGGAAATGGTCGAAAAGGCGCGCAAGGAGGGCGACCAGCAGATCCGCGAGGCGGGCGAGCAGGCGGTGTTCGACACCAACCTGCACGGCATTCATCCCGAGCTTGTCAAGCTGCTCGGTCGCATGCGCTATCGCACCAGCTATGGTCAGAACGTGCTGCGCCATTCCGTTGAGGTCAGCCATCTGGCGGGTGTGATGGCGGCGGAGCTGGGCGCGGACGTGCAGCTCGCCAAGCGCGCGGGTCTTCTGCACGACATCGGCAAGGCCATCGACCACGAGGTCGAGGGTACGCACGTCACCATCGGCGCGGACCTCGCCAAGAAGTTCCACGAAAACGATCTGGTCATCAACGCCATCGCCGCGCACCACAACGACGTGGAGCCCAAGTCGGTCGAGGCGGTGCTCGTGCAGGCGGCGGACGCCATCTCGGCGGCGCGCCCCGGCGCGCGCAGGGAGTCGCTGGAGAACTACATCAAGCGGCTCGAGAAGCTCGAGGCGATCGCCAACGACTTCGACGGCGTCGAAACCTGCTACGCCATCCAGTCCGGGCGCGAGATTCGCATCATCGTCAAGCCGGAGGACGTCAACGATGCCGGCACGCTGGTGCTCGCCAGGGAGATCGTCAAGCGCATCGAAAAGGAAATGGAATACCCGGGGCAGATCAAGGTCAACGTCATTCGCGAGACCCGCGCGGTGGAGTTCGCCAAGTAAGCCCGATGCTGCGCAGCCGCCGTTCCCACGTGGAGCGGCGGCTGTAAAGTTTGACGCGGCGGGCGGGACACCGCCGTGCGGCAGGTCGCCGTTCCTACGTGGAGCGGTGGCTGCAAAGCGCCGACCGAGGCGCAAGCCCAGCGCCCCGCTGATTGAGAAAGGCGGTGGCGATTTTTTTATTTCCTTTGCCGGCTGTACTTGCCTTCCCGGTCTGCCGGCACGCTCACCGCCTTGCAGTCTGCTGACTTGGCAACATCCTGCCAGAGTGATGGAAAAGCCTGCAAGCCAAGGGATCAAAAATTGCCGCCGATTTCCTTTTATTGGGCGGTTTTTGCGGTTGTAGGCTTTGTCAGCGCTCTGAGCCGCCGCTCGATGCGGGAGCGGCGGCTTTCGCGTGAGCGAAAACCTTCATTATTGTATTGTTCTTGTCAATGGGCGCGCACGGCGTACCGGCGTCCGCGGCGCGCGGATTGCTGCGCTGAGGTCCAAGGCACGGCGCATACGGCGTTTTGTCGTTCGGTGTAATGTTCGCCGCCTGCGTGGTCTCTGCGGTGCGAGGCGGATTCGCACGCAGGTTGGTTGGCGGCGAGCATTTTGGACAAAGTGAGGAGGCGCGGGCTGAACCCGCGCCTCCTTGGAGAGGATTGCGCCGATTGTTCGGAGGATCCGATTATTCGGCGATCAGGGCGTTGATCTCGTCCTGCAGCGCAGCGAGGTTGCTCTCGACTTCACCGCTGGAGCAGATCTCAGACATATAGTTGTCGAACGTGTCGAACACTTCCGCGGCGTTGTGGGAAGCGGCGGGCAGCGGAACGGTCCAGTCCTCGGCAGCGGCGAGCGTGAAGACGTCCGCGCCGTAGGCGGTATAGTTGTCAGACCACATGGTGTCGGTGCCCTCGTATGCCGGAATGACGACGGTGGAGAGCAGTTCGCCGGCCTCCTGGCTGCCCAGATAGGTCAGGAAGGTCTTGACCTCTTCCGGATGTTCCGTGGTGGCGGAAGCCGCCCAGCCAAGGGAGTGGGAAGTGGTCTTGTGCTCCTTCATCACCGGCAGCGCGACGATGCCCAGATCATCGCCCCAGCACTCGACGTATTCCGCCGTGTACCAGCTGCCGTCGAAGGTCATGGCGACCATGCCGGACTGGAAGCGCGTGTTGGCGTCGATCTCGACCAGCGCCTCGACGCTCGGGGTGACGTCGCCGGAGAGGAACGCTTCGGCGATCTTGGTCAGCGCCTCGACGTTCTCCGGGGAATTGACGACGCAGTTGCCTTCCTCGTCGAACAGCTGACCGCCATTGCCGGCGATGTAATCATAGACCAGCTGCTGGCCCTTCGGGGCCAGGGCGACGCCGTAGACGTTGTTGTCCGCGTCGGTCAGCTGCTTGGCGATCTCGATGAACTCGTCCCAGGTCCAGTCGTTGGTCGGGTACTCGATGCCCGCGGCGTCGAACATGGACTTGTTGTAGAACACGGCGATGTTATCGTAGTCCTTCGGCACGGCCCAGAGCTTGCCGTCGATCGTGTGGGTGTCGATCGCGGACTGCGGGAACTTGCTCAGGTCAACCGCGCCGCTCTCAAACAGGTCACTGATGTCGAGCAGGTAGCCGTTCTTGGCATAGTCGACAACGTTCAGGGCGTTGATTGTGAACACGTCCGGGGCGGAACCCGCCGGCAGGCCGACGGACAGCTTCTCCCAGAACTGATCCCACGGCACGATCGTCGCGGTGACATGAATTTCATCCTGCGAGGCATTGAACGCGTCGATAACCGCGTTGATGCCGTCTTCCTGTTCGCTCGACCAATAGTTGAATTCGAGTTCAACCGCGGCGAAAGCCGTCGAGCCGAGCGCCATCATCAGCGCCAGAACCAGTACCAAAAGTTTCTTCATGGGGACACCTCCTATAATCTCAATCAGGACATTTGCCTGAAAGGAATCAAGCCTTGATGCCGGACAGCGCGATGCCGTCCAACAGGTTCTTCTGACCGATGAGGAAGACGATCAGCATTGGGAACATCGCCAGCACGCCCGCGGTCATCTGCAGCGGCAGGTTGTTGCCCTGCTGCCCCTGCATGCTCGACACGGCGATGGAGAGCACGTACATGTCCGCGCGGCTGGTGACGATCAGCGGCCAGAGCATCTCGTTCCAGCACCACAGCGTGGACAGCACGCCGAAGGCGATCAGGCCGTTCTTGACCAGCGGCAGCAGGATCTTCCAGTAGATGCCGAAGTAGCCGCAGCCGTCGATCATTGCCGCCTCGTCCAGCTCCCTGGGGATGGACATGAAGTTTTGCCTCAGGAAGAAGGCGCCGTAGATGCTGGGCAGGTTGGGTATGATGATGCCCGCGAACGTGTTCAGCCAGCCGAGTTTCATGACGATCAGGAAGCGCGGGATGATGATCATCTGCGTCGGCACCATCAGCACCGTCATGCACGCCATGAAGATGAAGTTCTTGGCGGGGAACTCGAGGCGCGCGAACACGTAAGCCGCCATCGAGCAGGTGATGATCTGGTAGAGAATCGTGATTACCGTGACGACGATGGTGTTAAAGTAGTAGCGGCCGAAGTCGTACTTGTTGAGCACCTCGGCATAGTTCTGCCATTGCGCCTCCGCGGGAATCCACTGGATGGGAATGCGCATCGATTCCGGGCGCGTCTTGAGCGAGGTCAGGAACATCCACACAAAGGGCATGATCATGAACACCGCCCAGAAGATCAGCAGCGCGTAGAGGATCACGCGACCAACGGGAAAGCGGGCGCGCTCTTTTCGCTGTGTAAGCTTGATTTCAGACATTTCGCTCGCCTCCTTATTCGTAGTGGACCCACTTGTCCTGCAGCTTGAACTGAATCAGCGTCAGGATGAGGATGATGACCAGCAGGAACACCGACTCCGCCGACGCCGCGCCGAGGCGGTGGTAGAGGAAGCCCTTTTCGTAGATGCCGTACACCATCGTGCGGTAGTACTGCATGAACTTGTCCACCGTGGCGCCGGAGCCCGCCAGCGTGTAGATCAGGTCGAACATCTTAAAGCCGTTCATCACCGAGGTGATGGTGACGAAGAACAGCACCGGCGAAAGCAGCGGCACCGTGACGCTCTTGAACTTCTGGAAACTGCCCGCGCCGTCAATCTCCGCCGCCTCGTAGTAGCTCTTGGAGATGTTCTTCAGGCCGGCGAGAAGGATGATCATGTTGTAGCCGGCGCTCGACCAGACGCCGACGATGATCACGCCGAGCATCATGAAGTTAGGATCCGTCAGCCACACCGGCCCCTTGATGCCGAACAGCCCGAGGAATTGGTTGACGATGCCGTACTGCGAGTTGAGCAGCTGGCGCCAGACCATGCCGACCGCCGCCGCCATCGTGACGGAGGGCAGGAAGTAGATCACGCGGAAGAGCCCGCGGCACCGGATGTTGGCGTTCAGGGCGTTTGCCAGCAGCACGCTGACAACCAGCGACAGCGCGACCTGCACGAACGCATAGTAGCAGGTGTTGAGCAGTTCGCGCCAGACCTCGGAATCCGGCGAGAGCATGTCGATGTAGTTCTGCAGACCGACGAGCTCGTATGTAACGTAGTCGGGACCATCTGTGAACGAGAGGTAGATCGACCAGAACGTGGGGATCATAAAAAAGATCAGCACGCCGATGACCACAGGCGCGATCATCAGGTACGCCGCCCGCCATTCTCGTTTTTGCCGCTGTGTTATCTGCTTCTTCACAAGAATCTCACCCCTCATGCTTTTTCGCACTGTCTGCGTAACTTCGATATAATCCATTATACATACTGTGGGGGGGTTATGTCAAGGGTTTATCTAATATTTTCGGTGCGTTGCGGGGAAATTGGCTTGATTTTTCTGAAATGTTGTGCCATAATGTATAGTAATAAAACAAATGCGAGGAGGATTTTCCATGAAATTGGACAATTACGGCGCCACTGTGCGCGCCGCGGTCATCGGCTATGGATGCCGCGGCAAGACGCAGATGGAGGTACTGCTGACCATGCCGGACGTCGAGATCGTCAGCGTCTGCGACGCCTATGAGGACCGCGCCAAGCTCGCCGCGGACGTGGTGGAAAAAGCGCGCGGCAAGCGCCCCTTCTATTCGACCAACGCCCGCGCCTGCATGGATCGCGACGATGTCGACTGCGTGTTCGTGTTCTCCAGCTGGGAGACGCACATCGCCCAGACGATCGAGGCGCTCGACTGCGGCAAGCGCGTCGCCATGGAGGTCGGCGGCAGCCAGTCCGTCGAGGAGTGCTGGAGCCTCGTGCGCAAGAGCGAGGAGACCGGCATTCCGGTGATGATGCTGGAAAACTGCTGCTATGGCGAAAATGAACTCAACGTGCTGAACATGATCCGCAAGGGCCTGTTTGGCACGATCGTGCACTGCGAGGGCGCCTATGCCCACGACCTGCGCGACGAGGTCGGCAATGGCGACATCAACCGCCACTACCGCCAGCGCCACTTCCTGCACCGCAACGGCGAGCTCTATCCGACGCATGAACTCGGCCCCATCGCCACTTACCTCAACATCAACCGCGGCAACCGCATGGTGAGCCTGGTCAGCATGGCGAGCAAGGCGTGCGGGCTGCACGAGTGGCTCGCGGAGCACCGCTCTGACAACCCCGCGCTGCAGGCGGCGCAGGTCAACGAGGGCGACATCGTCACCACCCTCATCAAGTGTGCCAACGGCGAGACCATCATCCTCAAGCACGACTGCACCCTCCCGCGCCCGTATTCCCGCGGCGGCGTGGTGCGCGGCACCAAGGGCATCTGGCAGGAGGACAACCACGGCATCTACATCGACGGCCGCTCGCCGCACGATCCCGACGACTGGATGCACCACTTCGAGGACGACGCGCCCTACATGAAGGAGTACCAGCACCCGATCTGGACGGCGTACCACGAGATCGGCGCGCGCGGCGGACACGGCGGCATGGACTTCCTCGTGCTGCGCGCCTTTGTCGAGAGCGTGCAGAAGAACGAGGAGCCGCCGATCGACGTCTACGACGCCGCCTCCTGGATGGCGATCACGGCGCTGAGCGAGGAATCCATCGCCTGCGGCAGCGTGCCGGTCGCCATTCCGGACTTCACCAACGGCAAGTGGCTGCTCGACCGCAAGGGCGCGACCGGAACCTTTGCGCTGCACTGAGCGCAAAAAAGGCGCGCGCTTGGAAGGCGGAGCGCCGCTGCGCCATGAACACCGCCCCCGCGAGCCATTTCGCGGGGGCGGTCATGTTGACAACGATCTCCTGCGGAGTCAGTGATGCCGTGGGCTCCCCGCGAGCCATTTCGCGGGGCGGTCGTTGACACAGCGGACAGGCTGTCGGAGCGCGGTGCAAGCCCGTGCGTCTGGAAGACAGGGAACGCCGCCGATCTTCGGAAATATCGGCGGCGATTTCTGCATTTTCGGGCTCTAATAGCGATCTGGGGCGGGGAGAATTTCTCCCCGCCCCAGAAGCGGTTCAATCATGCGTGCGGCGCAGGTCAATCCGTCCGGCGCGTCCGATTCGCGGTCGACACAGTGGAAGCTGCCGCGCCGTGCGCGGCGTCCAAGGCTGGCGGCGCAATCCGACCGCAGATCCTCTGTTCCCGCGCAGTCGCGCGCCGGGCTCAGTGCGCCCAGTTGTAGGCTTCGCGGATCGCTTCCTGATGGGACTGGTTGACCTTGTCCGAGCCGTGCGTGCGGCTGTTGACCATGTGCAGGCAGCACTGCCCGTCGTAGCCGTTGTCGTAGATCGTCTCATCGCCGTGCGGCATGGTGTTCATGGCGCAGGCCACGAACTTGCCGTTGGCGATCAGGATGACCGGACGGGAATCCCACGAATACTCGCCATCGCAGATGGTGTAGAGCTTCATGGTGTCCTCCAGCGTTGCCGGTTCGATGTCGGCGTGGTTCGTGCCACCCATGCGCTTGATGTTGAAGAACACGCCCGACTCGATGTCGTAGATCGTGCCGTATTCGCCGCGAGCGAGCACCTTGTTGCCGCCGTCAAACCAGTCCATCGCCACGACGTAGTCGCGCGGGTCGGTGCTCGGCGCGCTCGGCTGGGAAACGCGGTTGGGACTGGCGCAGTCGCAGGGAACATAGCCGACCACGCTGCCGTTGTCGTTTTTCACGCGCCAGAAGCCGTCCTCCACGCCGATGACGTACAACGGCGTGTTCACCGGCAGGGGACCGGCGCTGGTCGAGGAGCGGGAGGCCGACTTGTAGATCTTGGTCTCCTTGCAGATATAGCCCTTCATGCCGTCCGCCAGCGTGATGTACTCCAGCGGGATGTAGGCGGTCGCGGAGCCGTTCATCACCTGCGCCCAGCCGCCGTTCATCGCCGTGAACGTCACCGGCATGTTGGCGGGGACGTTCATGCTCATGCTCGACTTCGTGGGAGCGGCGTAGACCTTCGTGGAGCGGTTGATGTAGGCGTCAATGCCGGCGGCACTCGCCGTGGGAATGATCATTGCGAGCAGCAGCGCCGCGAGGAGCGCGCTCAGCAGCCCGCGCTTGAATCGTGCCATTGGAGCATGCCTCTTTTCCTACCATATTTATAGAAGCATTATATGCGATAAATGTGGCAAAATTGCGATGGCGCACCGCAATTCGCACCATTTCGTGTTAAAGTTTCGATAAAATTTGGAATTTGGGAACAAAATTGCCGTGGACAACGACGCGGCGCGGTGGTATAATGGCAGTCGCGCCGCGAGCGCAGTTACAGACAGGAGCAATTCACATGAAGGTATTCGATATTCACGCGCACATCTATCCCGACCCCATCGCGCCGCACGCCGTGCGCGCCATCAGCGCCGCGTATGGCAACGTGACGCTCGAAAACGACGGCAGGCTGGACACGCTCATCGGCGAGCTCGACGCCGCGGATATTCGCGCCGCCGCGATCCATTCCGTCGCCACCACGCCGCACCATGCCGAGAGCATCAACCGCTACATCCTCCGCGTGGCGCAGGCCCATCCCGACCGCTTTGTGCCCTTCGCCTCGCTGCATCCGGACGCGCCCGACCTCGAGGCGGACGTCGAGAACGTCGTCGCCGCGGGCTTCGCCGGCGTCAAGCTGCACCCCGAGTGCCAGCAGTTTAAGGTCGACGAGCCGCGGGCGATCCGGCTGCTGCGCCTGCTGGCGGGGCGGCTGCCGGTGCTGCTGCACTGCGGCGACACGGCGAAGGACAATTCCGCGCCCGCGCGCGTGCTGCGCATGCTCGACGCCGTGCCGGACCTGACGCTGATCTGCGCGCACCTGGGCGGCTGGACGCGCTGGGAGGCGGCGGCGCGCGAGCTGAGCGATTCGGGCGTGTGCGTCGACACCTCCAGCTCGCTCTACGCGCTCGCGCCCGACGCTGCGGTGGACATCATCCGCGGCTACGGCGTGGACCGCGTGTTCTTTGGCAGCGACTATCCCATGTGGACGCCCGGCGGGGAACTGGAGCGCTTCCTGCGCCTGCCGCTGACCGACGAGGAGCGCCGCAGGATTCTCTGGACCAACGCCGAAGCGCTGTTCCCTGCGCTCCAGCGCATGGACGGCTGAAGCGCGCGGCGCAGGCGGCAAAGGGAAAAGCGCTGGCGAGGCGGACGGATTTGCCGTCCGGCACGGGAAGACAGCGCAGCCGCCGCGCGGTGACACCGGACGCGCGCTGTGCGGGAATGCCTGAAATGGATGCGGGCGGCCCTCAAATGTGTCCCTCGCGGCGTGAAAGATGACAATTCTTCGACTTCTACGCGCGGGATTTGACGCGGCGGCATTCGACATGTATAATGGAAGAGGAAACCTGCGCGCCGGCGCGGCGGAGCGCCCGCCGGACGCACAACCGCGTCGAAAGGAGCGCTGACTATGGCTCGCGCAAAGAAGTCTCGCATTTCCGTATTGAACTGGATGGGCACGCTGCTGCTGTTCGCCCTGCCGGGCGTGAATCTCCTCGCGGCGATCGGCTTTTTGATCTTCGCCAAATCGCCCTCGAAGAAGAACTTTGCGCTGGCGTGGCTGTTGCTGCTGATCATCGTCATGGTGTTGCTGGCGGCGGCGCTGCTGGCGCTGCCGGAACAGATGGCGGATGCCGCCGACTGGCTGCGCGAAGTTGCCCAGCCGGCAGTCGAGCTCGCGCAGCCCGACGCCGCGACGCCCGACGCGGCTGCGCCGTCCGGCATTGCCGAAACGCCCGCTCCGACGGTCGCGCCCGCCTCGCCGACGCTGGCGGCCTCGCCGGCGGCATGAGGTCCAGGCGCGCCGGAAGTTCGCGCCAGATGAAGACAGTCCCCGCCTCGCTCGTCGAGGCGGGGACTCGTTCTGTCTGCCCCGCTGGCGAATCGTCCGAGCGGGACAAAGCCTGATGGGGCAGGGAGCAAACCGGCATCCAAGCGCGCTTTCCTGCACGCAAGCGGTCGCGGGCGGCAAGCGCAGCCGGCGAAGGCGGCGGAAACCGCGGTGGGTTTTCGCCATCGTCGGGGCGTTTTTGCGCAAGCGCCTTTATCCGCGCGCTGCCGCGGCTTTCCTTCGCGAGGGAACGCGGCTTTGTTAAATTTCGCGCAGACGCGAACCTTTTGGCGGCGCGGCGCTTCTAATATTTGGAAGGAAAGCAAGGGCGAAGGGCGGTGCGGAGAATGGACGAGCGGGAATTCTGCCAGCGCGTCGAGGCTTCGCGCGACCGGCTCTTCCGCATCGCCTACGCGATTGTGCGCGACGAGCAGGACTGCGCCGACGCCATGCAGGAGGCGCTGCTGCGCGCGTGGGCGAACGTCGGCGGGTTGCGCGAGGCGCGCTATTTCGAGACGTGGCTGGTGCGGATTCTCATCAACGAGTGCAAGCGGCTGTGCGCGGTGCGGCGGAAGCATCCGCGCCTGTACACCGCGCCGGAGACGCCGCCCGCGGACCCGGCGCTGCACGACGCGCTGATGGCGCTGGACGCGAAGCAGCGCCTGCCGATCGTGCTGCACTATATGGAGGGCTATTCACTGGAGGAGATCGCGTGGCTGCTGCGCGTGCCGGCGGGCACGGTCAAGAGCCGCATGCACGCCGGAAGGCGGGCGCTCAAAGCGATGCTGGAGGAGGGATGACCGTGGACGGACGCGAGAAGCGCGGGAGGCTGGCGCGGGCGTTTCCGCCAACGCCGGAGAGCTTTGACGCGCGCATGCGCGAGACGCTGGCGCACCTGCCGCCGCGGCGGCGGACGGCGCGGCGGACGGTTCTGATCGCGGTGGCGGCGCTGCTGGCGGCGGCGCTGTGCGGCATCGCGGTGGCGGCGAGCCCATCGCACCTGCTGGAGCTGCTCTGTTTCGGGAGCGCGCCGGCGCCCGAGGCGGAGCGGCTGCTGACGC
>CALVPU010000261.1 GCA_944353735.1 uncultured Eubacteriales bacterium
GTCCGTCAAGCGGGCGGTGGAAAAGAACGCCGTCCACCAACGAGGTGGGCGGCGTCTTGAAATTCCGGTGCGGTGGAAGGGAAAGCCTTGCGGAACGCAGCTGGTCAGCCGTCCGCGCGGGCATGCCGTCCCTTGAACCGCCTGCAGTCATCAGGCTTCAAACGTCACCGGAACCCACTGCCCGGGCTGGCGAATGGCGTCCAGACCCGCGCCGCGCACCGCCATGATGCGCAGCGTCTCTTCGTGTGGGACAACCTCGGCAGGTTCGCGGAAGAAAGCGACGAGCTGGACGATGAAGTTGTGGAAGTAGTCCGACTCGATCGCCACGACGCGGTTGCCTGCCGGCGCGGCGATGTTCATGGCGAACGGGCTGCCCTTGCCGTAGCCGGTCAGCGTGGCAACCTGCCCGCCGGCGAACTCGATCGTCATCGCATACCAGTCTTTGCCGGGCACGTACATCACGCGCGACGGCTTGCTGTCGATGAGCATCATGATCGGCTCGAGCTGGTGGATGGCGTAGGTCTCGAAGCCATTCGGGCCCCAGGAGGCGATGGCATCCGCCGGACCGATG
Organism: uncultured Eubacteriales bacterium; assembly: GCA_944353735.1. Classification (GTDB taxonomy): domain Bacteria; phylum Bacillota; class Clostridia; order Christensenellales; family Aristaeellaceae; genus Faecivicinus. Next base: position 572 of record CALVPU010000261.1, read on the forward strand.
CCGCGGTACTCGTCGGCATAGCGCAGCGCGGAGGTGGAATAGCACGGCGTGCCGTGCGCCTCGGCGACGTCGAAGATGCGCTTCGCGGTCGGGTAATCCGGCGCAAACGTCTTGTCGATGTAGGTCGGCTTGCCGGACATGAGCGGCAGGCGGCTCAGCTCCTCGTGCATTTCGCAGTTGTCGGGCGAGAGCACGATGATGCCGTCGCACTGTGCCACGACCTCCTCGATCGACTGTGCCTGCGGGATGTTCATGTCCGCGCACCACTGCGCGTTGGTCCTGCCGCCGATGGTGCTGTCGATCTTGCCGTAGGCCAGCGAAACCTCCATCTCGCCACCGGACGCTTCGCGGATCCACTGCGGATAGTTGTTTGCATGCCACTCGTCGAGGTAATAATCAATGAATCCAATCTTCATAGCGCATACTCCTACAGCTTGATCTCAGCGTGCTGTTCGGCGGAATCGTAGATGGCCTGCATGATCTGGGCGGTGATGATGACCGTCTCGATGTGCGACGGCAGCTTCTCGCGCGTCTGGACGCAGCGGATGAAGGCGTCGATCTCGTTCTGGAAGTGGTTGCGGGTCTTGAAATGCGGCTCATACTCGACCAGCGAACCGTTTTCGGACAGGTAAACCTTAAAGTTCGCGCCGTACTGCAGGCGGATGCCGCCCTTGTCGCCCATGAAGTCGATGTACGTCTCGCTCTCGCCGATGTTCTGCGCCCAGGCGCCGTTGAACGTGATGACCGGGCCTTCGGTGCGGATCATGCCGGTGATGGAATCATCGACGTCGTAGGTGCCCTCGAGGTTCTTGGTGTCCTCGGCCCACATGCTCTCGTAGACGTAGTCCTTCATGTCCTTGCCGAGCTTGCAGAACGCCTCGCCGGTGACGCTGCGCGGCTTCGGGTCGCCGCAGCAGTACATGACGATGTCGAGATAGTGCACGCCCCAGTCGATCAGCACGCCGCCGCCGGCGATGGCCTTGGTCGTGAACGCGCCGCCCAGCCCCGGAATGGAACGGCAGGCGCGGAAGGAGACGTAGACGTGGAACACATCGCCGAGCTTGCCGCTGTCGATATAGCGCTTGATGCGGTTGACGCTGTCGTTGAAGCGGTTGACGACGCCGATGTTGAGGATGCGACCGGTCTCGCGCTGCACCTTGAGCATCTCGAGCGCCTCGGCGTAGGTGCGCGCCGCCGGCTTTTCGCACAGCACGTCCTTGCCGGCGCGCATGGCGGCGATGGAGATCTCGGCGTGGACGTTGTTGGGCGTGCAGACGGAGACGGCTTCGATTTCCGGATCCGCGAGCACTTCATGGTAATCCGTCACAGCCTGTCCGCAGCCGTACTTTTCGACCGCGGCTTGCGCCTTTTCGGGTTTGATATCGCAAAAATACTTGATCTCCGCCTCCGGATTGTTCATATAGGAGGGAATGTGCGCCGAATTGGCGATGGTGCCGCAGCCGATAATGGCAACTTTCATGGGAATGACCACCTTTCCTCGCGCTCGTGCGCGAAATTGCTTTGAGAAAAAATGCGGTGTGGAAGACCTGCTTCCCTGAACCAAGCGCGTCCGCCGGCGTGTGCGGCGGCGCCTTTTCCGTCAACACCTCCCGTTTGCCGGAACGCCGCGGCGACCGGCTCGTTTTCCTCATCCCTTGATGCCCGTCAGCGTGATGCCCTCGATGAACTGCTTCTGAGCGAAGAAGAAGATGATGATGACCGGTATGACGAAGACCACGGACGCCGCCATCAGCAGATGCCAATCCACGGAATGCTCTGAGACGAAGGCGTACAGGCCGAGCGTCAGCGTGTAGTTGCGCTCGTTGTTGATGTAGATCAACGGGCCGAGGAAGTCCGACCAGCTGCCCAGGAAGGTGAAGATGCCCACGCTGGTGATGGCGGGCTTGATCAGCGGCAGCATGATCGTGAGGTACTGCTTGCCGTAGCTCGCGCCGTCGATCGTCGCCGCCTCAAACAGCGCGTTTGGCACCGTCATGCTGAACTGGCGCAGCAGGAACACGTAGTACGACGAGCCGAGGAAGTAGGGGATGATCAGCGGAAGGTACGTGCCCGTGAGGCCAAGGTCGCGCCAGATGATGTACACGGGGATCATCGTGACCTGATAGGGCAGCATCATGCTTCCCAGCACCAGCGGGAAGATCAGTTTCTTGCCGAACCACTCGATCTTCGTGATCGAGAACGCGACCATCGACGCCGAGAGCATGGAGCCGATCATCGACGTCACCGAAACCAGCAGCGTGTTGCCGGAATAGCGCAGGTAGTCGATCTTCGTCACGGCTTCGGCGTAGTTGTTCCACACGACCGGATTGGGCAGCCACTGCGGCGGATTGGTGAACACCTGCGTGGATTCCTTCAGGGACGTGGAGACCATCCAAAACAGGGGGACGAGGAACACGAGGCTGACGACGATGGCAACGACCTGCAGGGCGATGTCCCGCCGCACCTGCCAGGGGCTTTTCTTGTTTTTCTTCATCGTTACCATACGCTAACCCCCATAATAGACCCAGCGCCTGGAGGATTTCAGGATGATCACCGTCACGATGGCGACGATGATGAACAAAACCCACGCCATGGCGGAGGCCAGTCCCATATCGAAATTCACAAAGCCGCGTGAATACATGTAGCCGGCGTAGAAGAGCATGGAGTTCTGCGGGCCGTAGGTGCGCTGTTCCGCGCCGCTGGCGTTGGAGATGATGTACGCCTGCGTGAAGTACTGGAAGCCGTTGATGACGCCCATGATGATCTGGAACAGCAGCGACGGCGACAGCGACGGCAGCGTGATGTGGCGGAACTTGGACATCGTGCCCGCGCCGTCGATCTCCGCGGCTTCGTACAGCGAGCGGGGAACGTCCTGCAGCGCCGCGAGGAAGATGATCATGATGTTGCCGCAGCACCAGACGCCGATCATGATCAGCGAGGGCTTCGTGTAGGCGGCGTCGCCGAACCAGTTGACGCTGGCGATGCCCAGAGAATTCAGCAGGTTGTTCAGCAGGCCCCAGCGGGAATTGAGGATCCACATCCACACCAGCGAGGAAGCCACCTGCGGAAGGATCGACGGAATGTAGAAGATCGTCCGGAACAGCGAGCGGGCGCGGAGCTTCGTGTTGAGCAGCAGCGCCAGCAGCAGCGCGACGATCAGCGTCAACGCCGTTCCAAAGACCGTCATGTAAAGGGTGTTCTTCAGCGCCGTGGTAAAGAGGCGGTCGCGCGTGAAGAGGTAGACGTAGTTGTCAAGGCCCACCCATTTCGGCGAGCGGAAGATGCTGTATTCCGTCAAGCTGTAGTAGAAGGACTGGATGATGGGGATCAGCGTGAAGCCAAGGAAACCGATGATCCATGGCAGGGAGAAGAGAAAGCCCCATATCGTGCGGGTTCGCTTTATCGGGTTTTGAAAAAAACCGACGCGCGAAACCTTATTGCCGGTCGATCGCATATCGTTTCCCTCCAGTCGATGCGTCTGCGCCGGGCATACGCCAAGCCGCACGGGCTTCGTGCGGCTTGTGCGGCGCCCTTCGGTTTCAGTGCGTTTGCGCCCGGTCGATCCGCGCGGGAGAACTCCCGCGCGAAACCGACCAGACCCGCGCGGCGGTCACCAATTCGCCGCGCATCTCAGGCGCCTGGAAGCGGATTAGTAGAGGTATCCGTACTCCGTCATGATCTGTTCGACGCATTCGTCGACGCTGTACGTGCCCACGATGACCTGCTCGACCATGTCGCTGATCAGCGAAGCGCAGTCGCTCCAGTTGCTGAACGTCGGCAGCACGAAGATCTCGTTGGTCTGAATGGCGTCGAAGTACGCCGGGAAGTCGGTGATGGCGAGCATGTCCTCATCCGAGTACAGCGCGGAGTGGGCGGGAATGTTCGTGCAGTCCATCAGCCACTGCTTGCAGCCGTCCGGGCCGACCAGATAGGTCATGAAGTCGAACGCGCCGTCCGGGCAGCTCGCCGTGCTGGGAATGTAGAACACGGAGGAGGAGACGACCGCCGCCGGGGTGTCGCCCTCGTTCAGCGTGACGATCGGCAGGCAGGTGTAGTTGAGGTCGGGCGCGTACTGGCTGATGAAGTTCGCCATCCAGGAACCGTCGAAGCGGATCGCCTGCTGACCATTGAGGAACGGGTCCGTGGAGTCGAGCCAGGAACCTGCCGTCTGGAAGGCGGAAATCTGGTCGTAGCCGAACTCGTCGTAGTAGGCCTTCAGCAGCTCGACGGCCTTGCGGAAGCCCTCGTTGTCCACGTTGAGGGTTTCGCCGTCGTCGGTGTAGGAGCCGCCCATGCCGTAGACCATGGCGTCGAGGTAGTAGCCGTACGGATACACCGGCATGCCGAGCACTTCGATCGTGCCGTCGTCCGCGACCTGCGTCAGCGCGCGCGCCGCCTCGAGCAGCTCGTCGCCCGTCGTCGGGATCTCGACGTCCGCCGCCTCGAGCAGGTCGGTGTTGATGTACATCATGTAGTTAATGATGTTCATCGGCAGCGCGACGATGTTGCCATCGACCGTGCAGCACTCCATCATGGCCTCCGGGAAGGCGGAGGTGTCGTAGCCGCTTTCGGCGATGTAATCATTGAGGGGCAGCATGATGCCCTGATCGTAGTAGGAGCTGACGTTCGAGGAGAACGAGTCGGTCACGTCGGGGCCTTCATTCGAGGCGATGGCGACGACGATCTTGGACTCATCGGGAACGGACAGGCCAACGACCTCGTAGACATCCTGAGAAGCGTTGTAGTTGGCGATGATTTCCTCCATGCCCTCGGCCTCGACGCCGGTCCACAGATACCAGAAGTTGACGGTCTGGCGCTCCGTGGTCTCGGCCACCGCTCCAACGGACAGGGTCATCAGCAGCATCGCGAGCGCAAGCAACAGGACGGAGAACTTTTTCATGAACAGAACCTTCTCATTCAAATTTCCCGGCAGCGCGCGGACGCGGCGGTTTGTCAGGAGTGAAAACTGGTGAGGGATCCACGCGCGCCGCCGCGCGGCGCTGCCTTATCGAACGACCCCATTATAGCATAATTTCATAGCAATTTCAACCACTATGCCAAAATTATTTTTGGATGCTATTCATAACTGTGCATATTGGCAAAAAGCGATGTAAAAACTTTGATTTTTAGACCGCGGCATGCCAAGCGCGTGGGACGCATAGGGTGGAGGGAAGCGAGGCGATGGCGGTGGCGAACCTGTTCGATTATCTCCAATGGCGCGGCGATTTGCCGATGGCGGACGTGCCGTTCAATCCGGTGGATGGGCTGATCCTGTCGTGGTTTGCGGCGATGCCGATGAAAAATCCCATCGCCGCGACGCTCGGCGCGGAGGCGGCGCGGCTGGCGGAAACGGCGGAAGGCGACGGCGAGCGCTTCCTGCGCGCAATAGCGGGGAGCCGGCGGTTCGGCGAGATGGCGCTGAAGCGCTTTGAGGAGAAGTTCAGCGAGCAGGAGCAGATGCAGTTCGCCGCGATGACTGTGCTCACCGGCGACGGGCGCGCGTTCGTGGCATATCGCGGCACGGACGCCACGCTCGTCGGCTGGAAGGAGAATTTTAACATGGCGTATGCCGACGAGGTGCCGGCGCAGCGCGAGGCGGCGCGCTATCTCGATCAGGCGGCGTCGCTCGGCGTGCCGCTGCGCGTGGGCGGGCATTCCAAGGGCGGCAACCTCGCCGTCTACGCGGCGGCGCGCTGCGGCGGCGGCACCCAGGCGCGCCTCGCGCTGGTGCTGAACTACGATGGACCCGGGCTGAGCGCGGCGGTGATGGATTCCATCGGCTACCGCGCCGTGGAGCCGCGCGTCGAGACGTGGCTGCCGGAGGAGGCGATCGTCGGCATCCTGCTCGAGCGCTCGCCGCGCTACCGCGTCGTCCGTTCGGACGCCGTCGGGGCGCTGCAGCACAGCCCGTACACGTGGCAGGTGACGTGCGACGGCTTCGAGACCCTCGGCGAGCTGAGCGGCCTGAGCCTGTACGCCGACCGCACGATCCGCGACTGGCTCGACTCGATGAGCCTGTCCGAGCGGCAGGCGTTCGTCGAGGCGCTGTACGACATTGTCGGCGCCACGCGGGCGCGGACATTGGACGAGATCGCCGCCAACTGGCAGCGCTCCGGCTGGCAGATGCTCGGCGCGCTCGGCGATCTCGATCTCGGGCGGCGGGCGATGCTGTTTCTCTCGCTGGGCAAGCTGATTCTCGCCGCCGCGCGCAACCTCAACGCGCCGCGCGGCGCTGCGGGCGAACCGCAGACGTGAGCGCGGCGGCAAAAAAGGCGCCGGCTCAAAAGCCGGCGCATCGGTCAGAATGTCCATGGAGTGTGGGCGAACCGAAGCCCGTCCGCAGCGCGGTCGCCTTCCCGCCGCTTCCGCGTTCGGAAATCAGCCGGCTTTCAGCGCCAGCCGGCGAAGGCGCAACTTGGAGATCCCGCTTTTTCCATGCGCTGTCCGCCAAAGCCTTTTGGCGAGACCGGGCATGGCTCGCAAGTCGCGCACAAGGGGGAGGAGAATCAGCGTGCGAGGCGCGCCGTCAGGCGGCGTTCGCGGAACGGCGGCGGAGGAAGCCCGGCGCAAAGACGGCGAGCGACAGCGCGCAGATGCCGGCGGTCAGGTAGAACACGTTCTGCTGCCCCATGGCGTCGGCGAGCAGGCCGCCGCCGAGGTTGCCGACCGCGCGGGCGACGCCGTAGCTGACCACGGCGAGCAGCATCTGTCCGGACGATTGCAGCTCGGCGGGCACGGTGCGCGAGATGTGCTTGGCCATGGCGACGGTCATGACGATGAAGCCCCAACCGTGCAGCAGCTGGCTGAGCATTGCCACCGTGGCGCATTGCGTCGTTGCCAGCAGGAGCCAGCGCAGCGCCAGCGTCGCGCCCGAGATGCACATCAGCTTGCCGGCGCCGAACCGGTCGAACAGCCGGTCGGAAAAGATCAGATAGGGAACCTCGGCGAGGGCGGCGAGGAAGTAGCACCAGCCAAGCAGCGTGCCGCTCCCGCCCTCGAAGGTGAGGAACATCGGCGAAAAGAACGTGTAGAAATAGCCCATCGTCATCTGCATCGGCAGCATGAACAGCATCAGGTGCATCAGTTCGCGGTCCTTCAGCAGCGCGGAGATCGACATCCTGCGGCCTGCCTTTGACTGGTAGCCCGGCGTGTCCGGCAAAGCGCAGCTGGCGGGGATGATCGTCAGGCACAGCGCCGCCGTGCACCACACCGCCCAGGATTCCCGCCCCGGCACCTCGAGCAATGCGCCGAACGCCAGCGCCGCCACGGCGTAGGTCATGCCGCCCGCCAGCCGCGCCAGGCCAAACGGCTGACCGCGGGCGTTCAGCGCCGCCAGCGCGATGGAATCGCCCATGGGCTGGATGGCGTTGTAGAAACAGGAGAATACGCACGCCAGCAGCATCAGCGGCAGGAAGCGATCGGCAAGCAGAAACGTCAGCACCGATGCGGCTGCGCCCGCCGCCAGCAGGCGCAGCACGCGGTTGCGGCTCTTTGAGCGGTCGGCGCAAAGCCCCCAGCAGGGCTGTGCGGCTGCGCTGACCAGCGCGATGGCGGCGAAGATCGCGCCGATGTGCCCGGAATCCAGACCGCGCGAGCCGTAGTAGAGGCTCATATAGCCCTGAAAGACCGAGTTGGCGGCGTAGTAGGCCATGAAAAACAGCGCGTAGCGCCACGGATAGCGGCTCGGATGCATGAAGAATCTCCTCCTATGACGTGGTCATATTATGCACAGAGAAGGCGCATGCTTACGCCGGCGGCGCTCAGGGCTGTTCGGACAGCGCCGCGGCGTCCTGCCGTTCGATTTTGCGCGTGATGCGGCGGACGCACCATGCGCACACCGGCGCGATGTACAGGGAGGCGGAAACCCACGCGGACTGGTCGGTAAAGCAAATGGCGGCATAGCCGAACACCGGCACGAAGATCAGGCTGACGGCGACGCGCGCAGTCATCTCCACCGCGCCGGAGAAGATTGCCAGTCCGGCGTAGCCGAGGCCCTGCGTCGCCATGCGCGTGACGTTCAGAATGCCAAGCACCCAGTAGAAAAAGCCCATGGCGCGCAGGTACTGCGTCGCCGCGTCCAGCACCGGCGCGTCGGCGGCATCGCCGGAGATAAAGATCATCGAAAGCGGTCGCCCGCCAAAGATCAGCAGCATGCCCGCGAGCAAGCCGTAAATTACGCCGACGAGCACGCCCAGGCGGATGCCCAGACGGATGCGGTCCGGCTTGCGCGCGCCGAGGTTCTGCCCGCAGAACGTCGAGACCGCCGTTGCCAGCGCGTCGAACGGGCACATCGCCAGCTGCTTGATGCGCATGCCGGCGGTGAAGCCGGAGGTGTAGACGCTGCCCAGATTGTTGTTCGCCGACTGCATGACCATGCTGCCGATGGCGGTGATGGACGACTGCAACCCCATCGGCACGCCCATTTTCAGCATCAGCCGCGCCATCGCGCCGTCGAACTTCATGTTCTCACGCGACAGCCACAGGACCGGCACGTGCCGCGCGATGTAGCGCCAGCAGAGGATGCCGCTGACCGCCTGCGAGGCGATGGTCGCCAGCGCGGCGCCCGCCACGCCCATGTCGAATACGATCACCGCTAGCAGGTCCAGCACGATGTTCAAAAACGCCGACAGCGCCAGAAACAGAAACGGCGTGCGGCTGTCGCCCACGGCGCGCAGGATCGCCGACAGCAGGTTGTACAGAAGCGTAAACGGAATGCCGAGGAAGATGATCAGCAGGTAAGCGTAGGCGCCGTCGAAGATCGCCTCCGAAGTGGAGAGCATGTGCAGGATCTGCGGGCACAGCACCGCGCACGCGGTCGTCAACACCACGGCGAAGCCGAGCGTCAGCGCCATGGCGTGAAAGATCAGCCGCCGCATGGTGCGCAGGTCCTCGGCGCCGAAGGTCTGCGCAATCGGCACGCCGAAGCCGCAGCAGATGCCGGTGCAGAAGCCGATGACGAGAAACTGGACGCTGCTCGACGCGCCGACGGCTGCCAGCGCGCTCGTGCCCAGATAGCGGCTGACGATGGCGGCGTCCGCCATGTTGTACGCCTGCTGGAACAGGTTGCCCAGCAGCAGGGGCAGTGTGAACCGGAGGATCAGGGGCAGCGGGCGCCCCTGCGTCATGCTGTTCATGTGCAACGCTTCCTTTTGTTTGTAAGGGTTTGCGGGCGGCCTGCGCGACCTGCGAGGCGCGCCTTCGCGGATGGGACGCGCCCTGCGCGTGGGTTTGCATAAGCGTGATTTCGTCTTTTCCATTGTATGACGGTTTGCGCGTTCTGTCAACGAAAAATCGCACAATTCCGACGCTGCGCAAGCGCGCTTCCTGCCGCCGGGCGCGTTATTTTACGCGGCGGGACGTTGCCATCGCGGGGAAAATCTGCTACAATAAAGTGGACGCCGGAATTCGGCTTTTTTCTCGCCAATACCGTTGCATATGCAACTGAACGGGAGGGAGACCATGGCAGCCTTTACCCACAATCTCAACGTCGTCGGGCGCTGCACGCAGATGCAGCGCGGGCAGCGGCTCAAGGCGCTGGGCGTCTGCGGCGGGCAGGTGCCGTACCTGCTGCGGCTGTGCCGCGAGCCGGGACTGACGCAGGAGGAGATCGCCCGCGCCCTGTACGTCAACAAGAGCACCGCTGCGCGGCAGGTGACGCACCTCGAGCGCGCGGGCTTCGTCGAGCGCCGCGTCAGCGCGGAGGACCGCCGCTGCATGCGCGTCTATCCCACCGAGCGCGCGCTCGCGGCGCTGCCGGAGCTGCGCGAGGTCGTGCGCGAGTGGAACGAATACCTGCTGGCGGACTTCGACGATGCGGAGCGCGCGCAGCTGATGGCGATGATGGAGCGCGTCGCCGGCCGCGCGCAGGCGTACATCCAGCGGGAAGTGGGGTGGGACGCGTGAAGCGGATCATCGGTTATCTGAAGCCCTACTGGGGCGCGATGGCGGTGGGCTTTGCGATCAAATTCATCGGCACGATCATGGACCTCGCGCTGCCGTGGATTCTCGCATACATGATCGACGACGTCGCGCCGACGAAAAGCCGCCCGGCGATCTTCGCCTGGGGCGTGGTGATGGTCGTCTGCTCGATCGTCGCGCTGTTGGGCAATGTCATCGCCAACCGGCGCGCCTCGGCGGTGGCGCGGGACGCCACGCGGGCAATTCGCCACGATCTGTTCGCGAAGATCGAGCGGCTGTCGTCGAAGCAGATGGACGAGCTGACCGTGCCGAGCCTGATTTCGCGGCTGACCTCCGACACCTACAACGTCAACCAGACGCTGGGACGCATCCAGCGCCTGGGCGTGCGCGCGCCGATTCTGCTGCTGGGCGGCATGGTGGTCACGCTGCTGCAGGACTGGCGGCTGAGCATGGTGCTGCTGAGCACGCTGCCGCTGCTGGCGGCGGGCGTGGCGCTGATCTCGTGGCGCGGCATTCCGCTGTACGCCCGCGTGCAGCGCGCCGTGGACCGCATGGTGCGCACCGTGCGCGACGACGTCACCGGCATCCGCGTCATCCGCGCACTGTCCAAAGGCGACTACGAGCGCGCGCGCTTCGCCGTGGATAACCGGACGCTCTCCGGCGAACAGCTTCATGCCGACACCGTCATGGCGGCGACCAACCCGCTGATGAACCTGCTGCTCAACGGCGGCCTGACGGCGATGGTCGTCGCCGGCGCCTTTCTCGTGCAGCGCGGGCTGACCAAGCCGGGGCAGATCATCGCCTTTCTGACCTATTTTACCATCATCCTCAACGCCATTCTCTCCATCAACAAGATGTTCGTGATGATCTCGCAGGCGGCGGCATCGGCGCAGCGCATCGACGAGGTGCTTTCGCTGCCGGAGGAGCCGGCGCGGCGCGATGCGGAGGGCGGGCATCCCGAGGCGCACATCGCCTTTGACGGGGTCTCGTTTTCCTACAACGGGCGGCGCAACGATCTGGAGGACATCACCTTCGCGCTGCGGCGCGGGCAAACGCTGGGCGTCATTGGCGCGACCGGCAGCGGCAAGTCGACGCTGATCCTGCTGCTGCAGCGCTTCTACCACGTCGGGTCCGGCGCGATCACCATCGGCGGCGAGAACGTGGAGGCCATCGACGACGACCGCCTGCACCGCATGTTCGGCGTGGCGTTTCAGTCCGACGCCTTCTTTGTCGGCACGATCCGCGACAACATCGACCTCGGGCGCGGCCTGCCGCAGGCGCAGATCGGGCGCGCGGCGCGGTGCGCGCAGGCGGCGGAGTTCATCGACGCGCTGCCGGACGGCTATGACCACGTCGTGCGCGCCAAGGCGGCAAACCTCTCCGGCGGGCAGCGCCAGCGCCTGCTGATCGCCCGCGCGCTGGCGGGAGAACCGGAGATCCTCCTGCTCGACGACGCTTCCAGCGCGCTGGACTACCGCACCGACGCCGCCATGCGCGCCGCCATCCGCCGCGAGTACCCGCGCACGACGACCGTCCTCATCGCCCAGCGCGTCAGCTCCGTGCGCGGCGCGGACGTGATCCTCGTGCTGGAGAAGGGCAGAATGGCGGGGCTGGGCAGCCACGAGGCGCTGATGCGCGATTGCCCGCTCTACGCGCAGATCGCCCGCATCCAGACCGGCGACGATTCCATCGGAGGTGAAGGCGCATGCCCCCGCGCAATTTGAACCCGCAGAAGCCGAAGAACGCGCGGCGCACGCTCGCCTCGCTGGGACGTTATCTGATGAAGAGCGCGGCGCTGCTCGTCGCGGCGCTGGCGCTGACGGTCGTCAGCAACGTGCTGCAGCTGATCGGGCCGACGCTGTGCGGCGAGGCCATCGACGCCATCGCGCTGGAATCGGGCGTCGATTTTCCCCGCGTGTTCCGCTATGCGGGCATGATGCTGGCGATGTACGTTGCCTCGGCGGCGATCGGCTACGGCGTGTCGATCCTGATCCTGCACGTCAGCCAGCGCACCGTGCGTGCCATGCGCGCAGACCTGTTCGCCAAGCTGATGCGCCTGCCGGTGGGCTACTTCGACCGCAACCAGACAGGCGACATCCTGAGCCGCATCTCCTACGACATCGACACGGTGAACACCTCGCTGTCCAACGATCTGGTGCAGATCCTCACCAGCCTGATCACCGTGGTCGGCGCGCTGGGGATGATGATCCGCCTCTCGCCGAAGCTGGTGCTGGTCTTTGCGGTGACGGTGCCGCTGTCGGTGCTGTTTACGCGCTACATGACCGGGCGCGTCCGCCCGCTGTACCGCGAGCGTTCGCGGCGGCTGGGCGAGCTCAACGGCTTTGTCGAGGAGTACGTCTCCGGGCAGAAGACCATCCGCGCCTACCGGCGCGAGGACGACGTGCTGGCGCGCTTTGACTGCAGGAATGAGGACGCCGTGCAGAGCTATTACCGCTCCGAATACTACGCCAGCGTTACGGGACCGTCGGTCAACCTGATCAACAACCTCTCGCTGACGCTCATCAGCGTGTTCGGCGCGCTGCTGTACCTCGCGGACGGCATCTTGCTGGGCGACATCGCGTCGTTCGTGCTGTACTCGCGCAAGTTCTCTGGCCCCATCAACGAGGCGGCGAATATATTGAGCGAGCTGCAGTCGGCGCTCGCCGCGGCGGAGCGCGTGTTCTCGCTGCTGGCGGAGGAGGAAGAGCCCGCCGACGCGCCCGGCGCGCCGGCGCTGCGCGTCGCGGAGGGCAACGTGGCGCTGGAGCACGTCGACTTCAGCTACGATCCCGGCAGGCCCATCCTGCACGACGTCAGCCTGCGCGCCAGACAGGGCGCCATGGTCGCCATCGTCGGACCCACCGGCGCCGGCAAGACGACGCTGGTCAACCTGCTGATGCGCTTTTACGATCCGCAGTCCGGCACGATTGCCATCGACGGGCAGGACATCGCGCGCGTGCAGCGCGCCAGTTTGCGCGAGGCGTTTTCGATGGTGCTGCAGGACACGTGGCTGTTCAACGGCACTGTGCACGACAACATTGCCTACGGCAGTCCCGGCGCCACGCGCGAGCAGGTCGTCGCCGCCGCCAAGGCGACCCACATCCACGACATGATCGAGCGCCTGCCGCAGGGCTACGATACCGTGCTCACCGAGGACGGCGTCAACATCTCCAAGGGACAGAAGCAGCTGATGACCATCGCGCGCGCCATGCTGCGCAAGTCCCACCTGCTGATTCTCGACGAGGCGACGTCCAACGTCGACATCCGCACCGAGCTGCTGATCCAGTCGGCGATGCGCGCGCTGATGCGCGGCAAGACGTGCTTTGTCATCGCCCACCGCCTTTCGACCATCCGCAACGCCGACCTGATCCTCGTCGTGCGCGACGGCGCGATCGTCGAACAGGGCCGGCACGATGCGCTGCTGGCGCAGAACGGCTTCTACGCCAGCCTCTTCCGGGCGCAGTTTGAGTGAGCGAAAATCCAACTTGTCACAGGAATTTTACGGGATTCGCCGGGTTATGACACATCCAAACTTGCACAATTGCCTGAATTCATGTATAATGGCTCTGTAGTCTGATTTCTAAAAGGAGAAAATGCCTGTGTCAACCAATTTTTCGTCGGAACGTCCAAGTGCGGGCGGCCGGCCGGCAAGCTCAGGCGCGCGTCCCGCGGGACAGCGCGCTGTCCGTCCGGCAGGCGCCCGTCCCACCGGTCAGCGCCCAGCGGGGAACGGCACGCGCCGCCCGCCCAACCGGCCCGGGCCGCGCCGACGGAAGCCGCAATACCGGTTCTACGTGTTCATCGCCATCGCCGTGGCGATCCTCATCGCGCTGGGCGCGCTGATCGTGCACTTGCTGAGCGGCTCGCCGGATCCGCAGCAGGCCGTCGCGCCGACGGCGCAGCCTGTCGCGACCGACCTCCCTGCCGTGACGGGCGGTGCGCAGTCGACGGAAGTCAGCGCACAGACGTCGCCGGAAGTGTCGGCAACCTCGCACGCCGACGCGCTGATGCAAATGCTCGGCAGCGAGGGCGCGGACATCGCGGCGCTGCCCGAGGATCAGATGACGCAGATCACCGACCTGCACGTCACGCAGGGGCTTTCGGAAGAGTGGATGAACATCCTCCTGCTCGGCTCGGACGAGCGCACGCTCTCGGAAAGCGCCCGCACGGACACCATGATCATCTGCTCGATCAACACCACTACCGGCGAGGTCAAGCTGACCTCGATTCTGCGCGATCTGGCGGTTGAACTGGACGAGATCGGCGAGTACAGCGACACCTACCGCATCAACGCTGCCAACTACTTCGGCGGCGAGGAGCTGGCGATGCGCGTGGTCAACGAGTGCTTCGGCATGAACATCGAGCGCTATGTGCACGTCAACTTCTATGGCTTCCAGCAGCTGGCGGAAATGCTCGGCGGCATTGATATGGACATCACCGAGGAGGAGATGAACCTCATCAATGAGCTGATCGTGCAGCAGGCGTCGCTGGCGTACAAGAACGGCATCGACGAGAGCGGGTTGCAGAACCAGTTCCTCACCACCTACGGTCCCAGCACCCACCTCGACGGACGCCAGACGCTCGCCTACGCCCGCATCCGCAAGCTCGACGGCGGCGACTTTGCCCGCGCCGAGCGCCAGCGCAACGTGCTGGCGGCGCTGCTGGACAAACTGCGGCAGTCGGCTACGGAACCGGCGCAGCTCCTGGCGGTCACCGGCACGGCGATGCAGCACATGCGCACGAACCTGACGGTCGAGGACATCATCACCGTGGCGATGACGGTGCTCAACAGCGATATGACGACGCCGGAGTTCTTCCGCCTGCCGATCAACGACAGCTACGTGCAGGAAACGCGCAACGAGCAGTCCATGCTCTACGACTGCGATTGGGCAACGAACACCACCGCGCTGTACAACTTCATCTACGAGTGATCCCGCGCCGCGCCCGCGCAGGCAGCTGCCGTGGCAAAGGAAGAGTTCCTGAATCCAGGAAGACGCCCCTGATTGGCATGCCAATCAGGGGCGTCTTTGTGCGATTGCCCTTCCTGCCGCGCATGTCCGGCGGGAAGTGCGCCGGCGCTGCCGGGCGTGGCGCTTCGCTGGCTGAAGCATCCTGCCGAAGTGTATCCGTCGCGAAGCGCCGCTTTCGCCGGTCCAAGGCTGGCTTTCAGCGCGCGGGAGGATGTCGCGGACACATTGGCGCGCCGCCGCGCCCAATGCCATCCGGCGCTCCGCCCGCGCGCGGGCGCGTGCCGAGAAAACCAACAGGGTTATATTTTGTGACATGCCGCTATGCTCCACCCACGCGCGGGCGCGCGTCGGGAAGACTGCGCGCTGCCTGCGCATGAACGGACCTTTCATCCGCGTGCAGGCAGGCGCGCAGAACCGATCGCCGCGGACGGTGCGATTCGAGAGCCTTCGATTTTCATCCGCGTGCAGGCGGATGCGCCGAACCGACCTGCGATTCTGTGGTCTGGCGCGGCGGACTTTTCACCTTTGCGCGCAAACAGGGAACGCCGATGCCAAAGGTCGCGCCGCCATGTCTCCGGGAGCTTGCCGCATCTGCGCGCGAGCGAGGCGCACCCCGTAACGGTACCGGCATCGGTCGTGCCGCCGTCCCTTGCCGCATCTGCGCGCGGGGAGCGCCCGCGCCTGGACGCCGTTTCAAAGCGCCTTTCAGGCGAGGATCTTCAGACCGCCGATGTACGGGAGCTCTACGGCGCGCTCGTTCGTGGTCAGCTGCAGGAAGCAGAGCAGCCCGATCACCAGCGCGGCGAACCAGACGAGCTTGATCGCCAGACCGGCGATGAAGCCGAGCAGCGGCACGCCGGCGAGAATGCCCAGCAGCGCGCTGAGCAATCCTGCGGCGATCAGCAGCAGCAACCCCTGGTTGGCGCAGTGCTTGCCGAGCTTGGAATCAGCGCACAGCACCAGCGGCAGGAAGAATACCAGATAGCCCAACCCCGCCTTGAACTTGTTCTCGCGCATGTCCTGACTCGAAAAAACCGGTTTCATTTTTGCTCTTCCTCCTTGCCGCGGGCACGGATCAATTCGTCCACCATGTCGACAGCCTCAAAATTTCCGGCGTCGATGGCGACTTCCATCAGCCATTCCAATCCCTTGCCGTCGAGCTTTTTGGCGAACTTGCGCGCCTGCTGCCATTCGCCCGCCTTCGCCATGCGGATGCACAGACGGCAGAGTGCCTCGGCGGGCAGCAGATCGAGGATCATTTCGATGAACTCGAAGTCCTTCGCACCCACTGCCTCGAGGGCGATCTGCTCCGCCTGCGACGGCTGCATATCGTAGCGTGCCAGCTGCACGGCGAGCATGCGGGCGCCGGCGCGGCGCGCGGTGGAGGCGATTTCGACCACGCAGGCGCTCAGCTCCATCTGCTCGGCGCGGCTCGCGAGCCACTGCCAGTTTTCCGCACGCGCCGCCGCCAGCGCGACGCGCTGCTGTATCTCCGGCGCGAACTCCCAGACGTGCTCTCCCAGCCAGCCCCAGTTGCCCTCCTCGACTGCCTCGTCGATCATCCGGTCACTGGCATAGCCGCCGAGGTTGGCGCGGACCCAGTCCTGCTTGCCCATCTCGTTGGCGCGCTCGGCGATGCGGCGCTTGAGCGCGGCATCGTGCACCTCGGCGACGTGCGCGGCGATCCAGTCCCACCGACCGTCCTCGAGCGCGCGCTCAAAGGCGCTGCGGCGCAGGCGCGCCAGCCGCGCTTCGCGGTCGTCCGCCTCGCCGGACAGGCCGTCGAACGCCTTGGAGACCTCGGTTGCCACGCTCTCGCCGATGCGCACGACCTTGCGCACTGCCTTGTCCACGCCGCGACCGATTTTCTGCGAGACGTCGTCGAGCGATTTATAGACGTTTGCCGCGGCGCCCTTGGCGCTGTCCGCGGCGGGACGGACATACTTTTCACCCATGGCGATTGCCCGCGCGAATGCGTCGACCGCCTCCTTTTTCAGGAAGGGCGCGATGCGGCGCAGCGTGTCCCAGTTGATCTCTGCGCCGCTGTCGACGATCAGCGATTCCAGAAAGGCGCTGTCCACAAAGGGCGCGAAGCGGGCGATTTCGGCGGCGCTCAGCTTGCGATTGCAGCCGCGCAGCATCTCCTCCACGGCGGACCTGCTCATAAACGGCGCCATCTGCAGGAGCTTTGCCAGGTCGATTGCGCCGTCCTCGCCGCTTTCCTGATTGTCCTCAGGCGCGTCGCCGTTCTCGCCGACGACTTGCGCGTCCACCGCGCCGTCGTTGGCTTCCGGCGCCTGCGGCGGTTCGGACTTGAACACGTTGCCGATGTCGTTGATCATGCCGTCGATGAACTGACCGAGGTTCTGCAGCGTGCCGCCGGATTCGCTTTCCAGGCGCGAATCCGGAATCTCCCCGCTGAGCAGCTGCTCGACCGTGACGCCGAACAGCTGCGTCAGTTCCATCAACGTCTGAATGTCCGGAAGCGCCGCGCCGTTCTCCCACTTGGAGACCGCCTGATGCGACACGTTCATTGCCGCCGCCAGCTGCTGCTGGGTCATGCCCCGTGCCTGCCGCAGCGCGGCGATTGCCTTGCCGACGGTACGGTTGTCGATCATTGCCAGATCCCTCCGTTTCCAAAGAAAGTTGTGAGGCGAACCCCATCGCCGCGATCAGCATAGCATATTCGCTTGAGAATTGCAAGCAACCAGAAGTAGAATTTGCGAAAACGGTGGTTGAATCGCGGGGATTGCTAGCACTCTTTTGGAATGAGTGCCAAAATCCCCTTGACAAACTGACCTTTCCTGATTAAAATAGAGGCGAAACCATTTACGGGAGGTCTTTGCACATGTACGGAAAGGGAACCGTTTCCATAAATGCGGAAAACATCATGCCGGTCATCAAGCAGTGGCTGTATTCGGACAAGGACATCTTCGTCCGCGAGATGGTCAGCAACGGCTGCGATGCCGTCAGCAAGCACAAGCGGCTGGTCGCCACGGGCGAGGCGCAGGGCGACGACGCGCCCTACCGCATCGACGTCGTGGTGGACAAGGCCGCCGGCACGCTGTCGTTTACCGACAATGGCATCGGCATGACCGCCGAGGAGGTCGAAAAGTACATCGCGCAGGTGGCGTTCTCCGGCGCGAACGATTTCATCGCCAAGTATGCCGGCGAACAGGGCGGCGGCGACGACGCCAAGATCATCGGTCACTTCGGACTGGGCTTCTACAGCGCCTTCATGGTCTCCGACAAGGTCGAGATCGACACCAAGAGCTACACCTACGCGCCGGCGGCGCGCTGGATGAGCGTCGACGGCCTGGAGTATGACCTGTCGCTGTCGGAGCGCACCGCGCGCGGCACGACGATCACGCTGCACATCGACGAGGAGGACAGGGAATTCCTCGACCTGTGGAAGGTGCGCGAGACGCTGGAGAAGCACTGCGCGTTCATGCCCGTGCCGATCTTCCTCAGCGAGGTCAAGCAACCCAAAGAGGTCAAGGAGGGCGAGGAGACCAAGGAGGAGGACAAGCCCGCCGAGCCGGAGCAGATCAACGACACCAACCCGCTGTGGATGCGCCGTCCTGCCGACTGCACCGACGAGGACTACCGGGCGTTCTACCGCAAGGTGTTCCACGACTTCGAGGAGCCGCTGTTCTGGATTCACCTCAACGCGGAGTATCCGTTCAATCTCAAGGGCATCCTCTATTTCCCGAAGATCCGCAACGAGTTTACCGCCAGCGAGGGCGTCGTCAAGCTGTACAACAATCAGGTGTTCGTCGCCGACAACATCAAGGAAGTCATTCCGGAATTCCTGCTGCTGCTCAAGGGCGTGATCGACTGTCCCGACCTGCCGCTGAACGTGTCGCGCTCGTTCTTGCAGAACGACGGCTACGTCAAGAAGATGTCGGCGTACATCACCCGCAAGGTTGCCGACCGTCTGGTCAGCGAGTTCAACAACCGCCGCGAGGACTACCAGCGCTACTGGGACGACATTCATCCGTTCGTCAAATACGGCTGCATCCGCGATGAGAAGTTCTATGAGCGCGTGAAGAAGGCGCTGCTGTTCAAGACGACGGCGGACGAGTACCTGACGCTCGAGGAGTACCGAAACCGCAACTGCGATGGCGAGGAATGCACCGTCTACTACGCCAGCGACGCCAAGCGTCAGGCGCAGATGATCAAGCTCTACACCGATCAGGGCAAGGACGTCGTGTTGTTGGACACGCTCATCGACGCGAACTACGTCACCTTCCTCGAGTACGCCGAGCGCGAGGAGAAGATTTCGTTCAAGCGCGTGGACGCTGCTGCCGACGGACTTACCGAGGAGGGCGAGGTCAGCGAGGACGAACGCAAGCAGCTCGAAGCCGAGTTCCGCGAGGCGCTGGACGACAAGGAACTGGACGTGCAGCTCAAGCCGTTCAAGACCGACGACATGATCGCCATGATCACCGTCGACGAGCAGAACCGGCGCTTCAGCGAGATGTCCGCGCGCTGGGGCGGCAAGGACCTGAATCTGCCGGAGAAGCGCACGCTGGTGCTCAACGCCAAGCACCCGTTGGTCGGCTGGCTCAAGACCGCCGAGGACGGCGACGTCCGCAAGGCTGTGTGTTGTCAGGTCGCCGACCTGGCGGAGATGGCGCGCCAGCCGCTGGTCGCCGACCGCATGGTCGAATTCCTCAAGCGCTCCAATGAACTGCTGACGATGATCGTCGCGCAGTGACCTGCCGGCGCGCAAACGGGCTTCCGCATTTATACGGGCTTCCGCATTTTGCGGCAGCCCGTTTTTCTCTGCCCGCGCGTGCAAAGCGCCGCGCGCTCGCGTGCGTTTTATGAGTGACCAGTCCTATTTTATCATTTCGCAGTGCGGTGCGCCATGTGCTTGTCCGCGCGCGGAAGGCATCCGTTTGCGCTGTCTCGCGTGCGGCTGCCCGTGCACGCGGATAAAGCGCGCTCCGCCTTCGGCGGG
>CALVPU010000262.1 GCA_944353735.1 uncultured Eubacteriales bacterium
GCCAGTACTTCATCTCCTCCGGGTCGGCGAGGCAATCGTCGTTCCACGGGTCGATGTAGCGCAGGAAGTACCACGACGAGCCCGCCCACTGCGGCATGGTGTCGGTCTCGCGCTGGGCGGGGCCGCCGCACTTGGGGCAGGTGGTGTTGACCCAGTCGGTCATCGCCGCCAGCGGGGATTCGCCGTTGTCGGTGGGCTCGTAGCTCTCGACCTCGGGCAGCTTCAGCGGCAGCTGGTCCTCCGACAGCGGCACCCAGCCGCAGTGCGGGCACTTGACCAGCGGGATCGGCTCGCCCCAGTAGCGCTGGCGCGAGAACACCCAGTCGCGCAGCTTGTAGTTGACGTGGCGCTCGCCCAGCCCCTTTTCGGTCAGCCAGTCGATGATGGCCTTCTTCGCCTCGGCGACCTTCATGCCGTTCAGGAAGCCGGAGTTGACCATCACGCCGTCGGTGATGTCGGTGTACGCCGCCTCCTGCACGTTGCCGCCGGCGACGACCTCGACGATGGGCAGGCCGAACTTGGTCGCGAACGCCCAGTCGCGCTCGTCGTGCGCGGGCACCGCCATGATCGCGCCGGTGCCGTAGCCCATCAGCACGTAGTCGGACACCCACACCGGAATCTGCGCGCCGGTGACGGGGTTGGTCGCCGTGATGCCCTCGATGGCGACGCCGGTCTTGTCCTTGTTCAGCTCCGTGCGCTCGAAGTCGGACTTGCGCGCCGCCGCCTCACGGTAGGCGACGATGGCGTCGTAGTTGGCAATCTGCGCCCTGTGGCGGTCGATCAGCGGATGCTCCGGCGACATGACCATGTACGTCGCGCCGAAGAGCGTGTCCGGGCGCGTGGTATACACGCGCAGCTTGTCGCCGGTGGAGAGCGTGAAATCGACCTCCGCGCCCTCGCTGCGACCGATCCAGTTGCGCTGCTGCGTCTTGACGCGGTCGATGAAGTCGACCTGCTCCAGCCCGTCGAGCAGTTTCTGGGCGTAGTCGGTGATCTTCAGCATCCACTGGCTCTTGACGCGCCGCACGACCTCGCCGCCGCAGCGCTCGCAGTGACCGTTGACGACCTCTTCGTTCGCCAGACCGATCTTGCAGCTCGGGCACCAGTTGATCGGCATCTCCGACTTGTACGCCAGCCCGTGCTCAAACAGCTTCAGGAAGATCCACTGCGTCCACTTGTAGTACTTCGGATCGGTGGTGGAGATCTCGCGGTCGTAGTCGAACGAGAAGCCCAGGCGCTTGAGCTGCGCGCGGAAGCGGGCGATGTTGCGCTCGGTGACGATGGCGGGATGGACGTGGTTCTTGATGGCGTAGTTCTCCGTCGGCAGGCCGAAGGCGTCGTAGCCGATCGGGAACAGCACGTTGTAGCCCTCCATGCGGCGCTTGCGGGCGATGATGTCCATCGCCGTGTTCGAGCGCGGATGACCGACGTGCAGTCCCGCGCCGGACGGGTACGGGAACTCGATCAGCGGATAAAACTTCGGCTTTTCGTGGGACTTTTCCGCGGCGAAGGAATGGTTCTCCTCCCAGTGCCGCTGCCACTTCGCCTCGATGTCTGCCGGGGAATAGGCGGGAATCTCTTTCATGGATGCTGCCTCCATTCGGTCGGTGGGATAAGCCTTTGGAAATATGACAAAGGTCCTCCGTCTGCACTGAAGAGACGGAGGACCTGAATGCCCTTCGCGGTACCACTCTCGTTGACCCTTGCGGGTCCGCTCGAACGCCTGTAACGGGACGCCCCGCCCGGCATTGCCCGGGTGCTCCGGAACGAGTTCCGCGCGTCGCGACGCCGCCCTTTCAGCTGCCGGCGGCTCTCTGCGGACGCGGTGCGCGCGTACTGCTTTCCTTCATCGCCAAATAAAACGGATTTCCAATCGCTGCCAATTACGCGGCGGGTTCCTCAGCGGCCTCGTCCGCGGGCGCTTCAGTCGCCTCAGCGGGCGCCTCGGTCGCTTCCGCGGGCGCTTCGGTCGCCTCGGCAGGTTCCTCGGTCGCTTCCGCCGCCTCGTCGGTCGCAGCGGGCTCCGCCGTCGCGTTCGGGTCCGCGGTGGCGTTCGGGTCGACGGTCGCCTCGACGGTCGCGGCGGGATCGGCGGCGTCCGCCTCGTCGGAGGTGAGATGCGAGGTCACGATCGTGGAGATAATGGCGAGCACGATGAACACTGCCGCCGCAACCTTGGTGGCGAGCTTCAGCTTGCCCTCCATGCTGTTGGCCTTGTTCTTGCCAAGGAAGGTCTCTGCGCCGCCGCTGATCGCGCCCAGACCCTGGCGCTGACCCTGCTGCATCAGCACGGCGACAATCAGGACGATGGAGATCAGAATCAACACGACGTTGATAATCACGGATAACGCAGTCATGGAACATCCTCCTCAATACATCAAACCACAATATGCTAAAGTATTATAGCACGTCCGGCGCAAAAAGGCAACCATAAACGCGCATTTCACCAAAAATTCGTTTTCGCCGCAAGCGCCGCGGTCCTGACGCGGACAGCCGCTTCGCCGCGCGAAGGCGCGCCGCCCGCAGGCGAAGCGGGACGTCGGGGAAAACCCGCTTGCGCAACCGGCGCGGAAGGCAGAAACCGCCGCCAATTTTCGGAATCGCCGCGGCGGTTTTGCGTTTGCGCGCTTTATCGGGGCTCCGCGCGCCGGCAGGCAGGCGCAGCTGCGGCGTCGCTGCACCTCGTCAGCCGCCCGGCACTGGCAACGCATCGCGTCCGCGCTTCCGCCGTCCGCGTCACGCTTCCGCCGCTTCCAGCAGGCGGGCGACGCGCAGGCGCGCGCGATAGACCTCGTTGCGCGCATATCCCGCCGCGCGCGCCGCCTCCAGCGCCTCC
>CALVPU010000263.1 GCA_944353735.1 uncultured Eubacteriales bacterium
AGCGGCTCGCGTGAGAGCGCTTTCAACTTGGCGAGGATTGAAACGATTCCGTGCGCGCCGCCGGGCAATTCCGCTTGCGGCGCGCATCCGCCCCTGAACGGCAGACCGGCGCGCCGCTCTCAGCGAAAGCGGCGCGCATGTATCCCGCGGCGCGGGCAAGTCCTCAGCGTAAGCCGGGCGAAATTCTCTGGTGATGACGGCGGATTTGTGCTCCACGCCCCGCGGGCAAGTCCTCAGCCGGAAGCTGGACGAAGTCCCTTTCGCGAGGGCGGCGGGCATGCATTCCGCGCGTCGCGCGCAGCGTCCCGGCATATTGCGCTTGCGCTCCTCTCAGCAGATCAGCTTGTATCCCCCACGCCGCGGGCAAGCCCTCAGCCGGAAGCTGGACGAAATCCCTTTCGCGAGGGCGGCGGATTTTTGTCCCGCCCTGCGCGCAAGTCCGCTGCCGGGATGCGCGCGAAATCCCCCCTGCGGTTACGGGACCTGCATTCGCTTCACAGCACCACGTCGCCGGGGCGGTAGCCTTCGGGGAGGGGCTCCTCCTCGAGGAAGCGGAAGCCGGGGTCGTCGAGCACGGGGAGGAAGGCGGCGTAGGGAAGGCGCGGGAACTCGCAGGCGTAGGCGGTGGCGCCGAACCAGCCGCCTTCCTTGGCGCGCAGGTTGAGGTCGCGGGCGAACTTGGTGCGGTTGGAGCAGTCGTGCACGGCGACGTCCCAGCGCTCCTCGGCGGCGCGGCGCATGAACTTCTGCGTCAGCTCGCGGCTCCAGATGGGCGACAGGTAGCCCAGACGGTACATGTACATCGGCTCGCCGGCGTAGTTGGCGAGGTTGTTCTCGTTCAGGTGCAGCTCGGCGCAGTTGATGGAATCCAGCCCCGTGGCGAGGATCGCGTCCTTCTTGCGCAGGAAGGTCTGGAAAAATTCCGGCGTCATCGGCGTCTCGATGCCCACGCGCGGGATGTACTTCTTCGCCAGCGCCATGTTGGCGATCACGCGGTCGGCGCAGTCCGTCGCGCCCAGATTGAAGCGCAGCTCGTCCAGACCCGCCGCGCCCAGCGCGCGCAGGTTTTCCTCGGTGGCGAGTATGCCGTTGGTGTACATGTGCTGGTGGATGCCGGCGGCGTGGAAGCGCGCGACGACGCCGTAGTACAGCTCGATTTCCATGAACGGCTCGAGGTAGACGTAGGAGATGCCGGTCGGCGCGGCGCAGGTGGACAGCAGCAGGTCGAGGTCCTCCTCGCGGTAGCGCGCGCCGCCGATCTCCCAATAGCCCTCGCCGATGGGCGCGATGCGGTCGAGCTCGCCATAGTCGTAGCAGAAGCGGCAGCGCGCGTTGCAGCGGTTGGTCTTGCGGACGGCGCTCAACCCCGTGCCCAGCAGGCACGAGCGGCAGCCCGGCGGGAACTTGGCGTCGGGACCGACGTAGTACGTGCGCCCCTCGAGCGACTTCAGCCCCGGGATCTCGCGGCGCAGCGCTTCGGCGCGCGCGTCCGCCGCCGCCTCGATCTGCGAGACCGCCGCCAGCGCGATCTCCTGCTGGCGCGGCAGGAGCGGTTCATCCTCCGGCAGGCTGGCGAAAAACGCCATCCACATGCGGGCGTCCTTCTTGGAAATCTTCATATCGGCATGCAGCTCCCCGTGTGCAAAATCTGGCTTCAGTGTAGCACGGCGGGACGGAAACGGTCAAGCGGCGGGGAGTTAATTCGCGCGGCGGCTGCGCGGCGGAAAAATGCCCGGGCGGAGATGAACCGCCCGGGCAAAAAAAGACCGCCCGAGCGCTTGCGCTCGGGCGATTTGGCGATGCGGAAGGGGCTCGAACCCTCGACCTCCAGCGTGACAGGCTGGCATTCTAACCAACTGAACTACCGCACCATGGTGGGCCTTCAGGGACTTGAACCCAGGACCGATCGGTTATGAGCCGACTGCTCTGACCACTGAGCTAAAGGCCCGCAGGCTTCGCGACACACATGGGAAAAAATTGGCGACCTCTACGGGACTCGAACCCGTGTTACCGCCGTGAAAGGGCGGTGTCTTAACCGCTTGACCAAGAGGTCGCACATGGTCGGGGTGACAGGATTTGAACCTGCGGCCCCATGCTCCCAAAGCACGTGCGCTACCAGACTGCGCTACACCCCGGTGGGCCGTGCCCATAGAGACATCACATATTATAACAAGCGGCGGCGGAAAAGTCAATCATTTTTTGTTGAGTTTATGATAATTTCGAGTTGCGCGCGGCGCGCTCGACGGGCGCGGCAAAGTGTGCTATAATGGTGGCGACCAAGAAAAGCGGAGGCGAATGCGATGCGGCTGTTTGATACCCACGGTCATTTGGCGGACGCGGCGTTTGACCCTGACCGCGCCGCGGTGCTCGAGCGCATGCGCGCGGCGGGCGTGCGGCGCGCGGTGGTCGTGGGCGATCCCTGCGACGATCCGCCCAGCGCCGAGGCGGCGCTGGCGCTGGCGGAGGCGCACGACTTTCTCTATGCCGCCGTCGGCGTGCACCCGCACAACGCCAGCGGCTATGGCGACGCCGCCGAAGCGCGGCTGCTTTCGTGGATGGCGCGCCCGAAGTGCCGCCTGTGGGGCGAGATCGGTCTGGACTACCACTACGACCTGTCGCCGCGCGCGGTCCAGCGCGAAGCGTTCGCGCGCCAGCTCGACCTCGCCTACGCGCAGGGCAAGCCCGTGCAGCTGCACATCCGCGAGGCGCACGGCGACTGCATGGACCTGCTCAAGCGCCAGGCCGCCGCGGGGCGGATGCCCGCCGGCATCATGCACTGCTATACCGGCAGCTGGGAGGCGGCGAAGCGCTATCTGGACTGGGGGCTGTACATCTCGCTCTCCGGCGCGGTGACGTTCAAGAACGCGCCCAAGCTCGCCGAGGTGGCGCGCGGCGTTCCCGCCGACCGCCTGCTGATCGAGACCGACTGCCCGTACATGGCGCCCGTGCCGCTGCGCGGGCGGCGCAACGAGCCGGCGTTCACGGTTCACATCTTCGAGAAGGTGGCGCAGCTGCGGCAGGCGCCGCCCGAGGCGCTGGCGCGGCAGCTGTGGGAAAACGCCTGCCGCGCGCTGGATTTGCCCGAAGTGGCGCATTCCGATG
>CALVPU010000264.1 GCA_944353735.1 uncultured Eubacteriales bacterium
GCGTGTAGTGCGGGCGCGGCGCTCCGGATTGCACGTTTCCACCAGCAGCCGCGACCACGACGGCGTCGGGCACGCCATCGGGCGCTATCTCGGCGTGTAGTGCGGGCGCGGCGCTCCGGATTGCACGTTTCCACCAGCAGCCGCGACCACGACGGCGTCGGGCACGCCATCGAGCGCTATCTCGGCGTGTAGTGCGGGCGCGGCGCCCTGCGCTGCCGCGATGCCGGCGTTTGCGCCGCCCCGCACGGCAGAAGGAATGCGCCGTGAATTGAATGCAAATAGCAAAAAGAATGCGCCATGAAGTCAAATGCCAATAAAAATATGAAACGTTTCCCCCGCCGCGCCGCCGCGCTGCTGTCCGCTCTGCTGTCGCTGCTGCCGCTCGCCGCCGCGGAACCGTCCGCGACAGGGGAAAGCGCGATCCATGCGGCGCGCTCCGCGGAAAGCTCGCTTTCCGTGGAGGCGGATCCCGCGGCACCGGTGGATTCCACTGCGCCGGCGGATTCGGCTTCTCCTGACGGCGGCGCGCCGTGGTCAGAAGGCGCGGTCACCTGGACGAACCCAAATGGCGTGCCGGAAACGCTGCGCTACCTGCTCCGCGCGCCCGCCGGCGCGGCAGAGGCAGAGGATCTGCCGCTGATCGTCTACCTGCACGGCGGCAGCGCCAAGGGCGACGACCTTTCGCTGCTGACCGAAGGCGACGGCTTTCCCCAGTACCTCGCCGACGGTCGGCTCGGAGACGTTCCCGCATACGTCGTCATGCCGCAGCTTTCGCAGCAGGCGCGCGGCTGGGCGGAGGCCGCCGGCGCGCTGTCGGCGCTACTGGATCAGCTCTGTGCTGAACTTGCGATCGACCCGAACGCCATCTGCCTCACGGGCCACAGCATGGGCGGCACCGGCTGCTGGGCCGTCGCCGCGGCGATGCCGGAGCGCTTCTGCTGCGCCGTGCCGCTCAGCGGCAGCATCCGCATCTCGCCGGAGAACATCGCCGCGCTGTCGTCGCTGCCGGTGTGGGCATTCGTGGGCGACGCGGACGACATCGTAGACCCGAGCGCATCCATCCGCTTCGTCGAGGCGCTGCACGCCGCCGGCGGCGACGCGCGCGTCACCGTGATCCCCGGCGCGGACCACTTCGCCGTCCCGCAGGCGTACCTGAACGCCGAGTGGGACATCGTCGGCTGGATGCTCGCGCAGGCGCAGTGAGGAAACGCCGATTTTATCTTTCAGCGCTTGACACCATTTCGCCAAGATGTTACGATTGATTCATGCCTTGCCCGCGCGTGCATCTTTTGCGCCGCGGCACAGCGAGCGGCACCGCCCGACAGGCGCGCCTTTGCCAGGGCGGGCCGCTTGCATGTCCCTCAGAGAGAATACAGAGGATTGAAGGGGATGGAACCAATGGAAAACACGGCGCAAAACAAGATGGGCGTGATGCCCATCGGCAAGCTGGTGCTGAACATGTCGGTGCCGATGATGATCTCGATGCTGGTTCAGGCGCTGTACAACGTGGTCGACAGCGTGTTCGTCAGCATGGTCAGCCGCGAGGCGCTGTCGGCGGTGTCGTTCAGCTTTCCGGCGCAGAACCTGATGATCGGCCTGGCGACCGGCACGGCGGTCGGCGTCAACGCGCTGCTGTCCCGCGCGCTGGGCGCCGGCGACCGCGAGCGCGCCAACCGCGTCGCCGAACACGGCGTGTTCCTGTCGCTGATCGGCTACCTGCTGTTCCTGCTCTTCGGCCTGTTCGGCAGCCGCGCGTTCATGCTCTCGCAGACGCAGGTGCCGGAGATCGTCGAATACGGCGTGGACTACCTGACGGTCGTGTGCTGTTTCTCGTTCGGCCTCTACGGTCAGACGATCTTCGAGCGCCTGATGCAGGCGACGGGCCGCACGTTCTACACGATGATCACGCAGGGCCTCGGCGCGATCATCAACATCATCCTCGACCCCATCTTCATTCTGCCGCAGGGCTACGAGCTGTTCGGGCTGTTCCGCCTGCCCATCGGCTTTGACATGGGCACGAAGGGCGCCGCGATCGCCACCGTCATCGGTCAGATCGCCGCCTTCATCATCGCCTTTATCCTCAACGAGCGCAAGAATCCCGACATCCGCCTGAAGCTGCGCGAGTTCCGTCCCCAGCTGCACCTGATCGGCCGCATCTACGCCATCGGCTTCCCGTCGGTAATCATGATGGCGATCGGCTCGGTGATGACGTGGCTGATGAACATCATCCTCGTCACCTATACCGCGGGCAAGGAGACCGCCGCGACGGTGTTCGGCGTGTACTTCAAGCTCAACAGCTTCGTGTTCATGCCGGTGTTCGGCCTGAACAACGGCGTGATTCCGATCATGGCATACAACTACGGCGCGCAGAAGCGCAGCCGCATGACGCAGGCGATCCGCGTGTCGCTGTGCTACGCGAGCGCCTTCATGCTCATCGGCACGCTGCTGTTCATGTTCGTGCCGGACGTGCTGCTCGGCTTCTTCAACGCCGACGCGCAGATGATCGCCATCGGCGAGCCGGCGCTGCGCATCATCGCCTCGACGTTCGTCGTCGCCGGCGTGTGCATCGTGCTCGGCTCGGTGTTTCAGGCGCTGGGCTACTCGGTTTACTCGATGATCGTCTCGCTGGCGCGCCAGCTGATCGTGCTGGTGCCGGTGGCGTGGGTGCTGGCGCGCATCGGGCAGTCCATCGGCAACGACAACCTCGTCTGGATCGCCTTCCCCGTCGCCGAGGTCGTCTCCGCGGCGGTCACGGCGGCGCTGTTCGTGCGCCTCAACCGCAACGTCATCAGCCAGATCCCCGACCGCAAGTGATCGCCGGCGTCCGGCACGGCAGTTTTCGCCGCTTTTCGACGCCTTGCGAGGATTTTACCCCGCGCAGGTCTTGATTTTTGGCGGGTTTCAGGGTATAATATTGCCGAACATTGCATGGAGGTGTTTTATCATGGCCTATGTGATCAGTGACGAGTGCATCGCTTGCGGTGCGTGTGCGGAAGAGTGCCCGGTCAACGCGATCAGCGAGGGCGACGGCAAGTACGTGATCGACGCGGATACCTGCATTTCCTGCGGCTCCTGCGCCGGCGTCTGCCCGGTCGGCGCGCCCGCCGAGGCGTAATCATCCCGTCCAGCCGCCCGCTTCCCGAAGGGGAGGCGGGCTTCTTCGCGTAATTTCTGGACGGCGCACAAAAGATCGGAGGATGCGATGAACAGACGTTGGATGCGGCGGATGGCCCTGCTCGCGGCGCTGGCGGCGATCTTCCCCGCCGCCTTGGCGGAAGCGCCCGACAGCGCCTCCGCGTCGGAAATCGAGCGCGCGCTCTACGCCCTCGGCTACCACGACGACACGTTCGACGGCAGGCTCGACGCCCACACGCGCACGGCGATCCGCAGTTTCCAGACCGCCAACGACCTCGAGGTGACCGGCGAACCCGACGCCGCCACGCTCGAATGCCTGGAGAGCGGCGAAGCCGTCAGCTGCCGCGACTACCTGACCGCGTTCGCCGACGAGCGCGCCAACCTGCCGATTTTGCAGGCGGGCAGCTCCGGCGCGGTCGTTTCCGAGCTGCAGCGCCGGCTGCGCGATCTGGGCTACTTCTCCGGCGTCAGCGACGGCGTGTTCGGCGAAGCGACGCAGTCCGCGGTCAAGCGCTTTCAGCTGGCGCACGGCCTGCCCGAGACCGGCTCGGCGGACGGCGCGACGCAGCTGCGCCTGCGCGCCGGCGAGCCGCTGAGCTGGGAGGCGTTTTTGCAGTCCGCCGCCGCCGCGCCGGGCGATTCCGGCGCGCAGGTGCGCCGCCTGCAGCGGTTCCTCGAGCAGACCGGCGACTTCGACGGCTGCTGTTCCGGCAGCTACGGCGAGCACACGCAGCGCGCCGTGGCGCAGTTTCAGGCGCGCAACGGCCTCGAGGCGACCGGCACCGCCGATGCGGCGACCTGCGCGCTGCTCTATTCCGGCGAGGCCAAGTCGCTGCGCGCGCCGGGCGCGTTCGGTCCCGGCGACAGCGACGACCTCGTCTCCGAGCTGCAGCGCCGGCTGTCCGTGCTGGGCTACTTCGAGCGCAGCATCACCGGCTTCTACGGCGCGACGACCGAGACCGCCGTGCGCCTGTTCCAGATGGCGAACGGTCTGCCCTCCACCGGCGAGGCGGATCCGGACACGCTGGAACGGCTGATCGCCGACGACGCCATCCCGCTCAGCGAGGCGCGCGCAACGCTCAGCGCTCAGGTATCCGCCCAGAACGGCACGGCGCTGCCGGTGGTCGGCAGCGTGGCGCAGGACGCGCGCGGGCGCTCCTTCAGCGCCGACGACGAGGACCTCTACCGCGGCTTCGCCTTCGTGCAATACGTCTGCGCCGCGGCGGGCATCCCGCTGGCATCGCCGCAGGAGGTCGTCTCACTGGCGTCCACGCCGCTGACCGATCCCGCGTCCGCGCCGCTGGGCGAGATCCTCGTCTGCCGCGGAGCGGACGGCGTGGTGACGATGGCGATCAGCGCCGGCGACGCGCGCGCAATCTACGCCGTTCCGGAAAGCGGCTGGGTGCTCGAAAGCGAGCTCAGCGGCGTCGCCAGCGGCGAATGGTACATCTGGGATCTGGGGGCGGCGCAATGACCGCCCCGCAGACGCCCCAACCGGCGGAGCGCGGCGATTTCCGTGCGCAGCCGCCCGAGCCGGCGGCATGCGGCGCTTCTGCCGAAAACCAGTCCGGACGGGTGGATTCTGCTCATACCGGCAACCTTCACCGTCCGCTGGCGGAGCGCGGCGGTTGCGCGGAAAACCATTTCCCGCCGGCGAAGGCTTCCCCGCCCTGCGGCTGCCCGGCGCAAGAGGACCGCGAACCGGCGGAGCGCTGGCTGCTGCCCGGAGAGCGGCTCGACGACCTGCAGGCCGGCGGCATGCGGCTGATCCAGCGCGCCGACGCCTTTCGCTTCGGCACCGACTCGGTGCTGCTGGCGGACTTCGCCGCGCCCAAGCCGCGCGAGCGGACGGTCGACCTCGGCTGCGGCACGGGCGCGATCGCCACGCTGATGGCGGCGCATTGCCCGGAACTCGAGGTCGACGCCGTGGAAATCCAGCCCGACGTCGCCGACATGGCGCGCCGCAGCACCCTGCTCAACGGACTGTCCGCGCGCGTGCGCGTGTACGCCATGGACCTGCGCGAGGCGTGGCGGACGCTCGGCGCGGAGCGGTATCGCGTGGCGGTGTGCAACCCGCCCTATGGACGCGCCGGCAGCGGGCTGCTCAGCCGCCGCGGCGGCGTGCGCGCGGCGCGCCACGAGGTCAGCCTCACGCCGGACGAGCTGGCGCTGGCGGCGTCGAAGCTGCTGTGCGCCGGCGGCAAGCTGTGCGTGATCTATCCGGCGTTTCGGGCGCTGGAGATGATGGACGCCATGCAGGCGCACCGGCTGGCGCCCAAGCGCATCCGCACCGTGCACGGCGTCGCCGGACGCGCGCCGCGCTTCGTGCTGCTCGACGCAGTCAAGGACGGCGGACCGGGACTGCACTGGCTGCCGCCGCTCGTGCTGCAGGCGCCCGACGGCGCGCCCACCGCGGAATGGCGGCGCATCTATCGCATGGACGGCGAATGACCAGCGGACGGGCGCAACCGTCCCGAGAGGGCCGGCGCATCTATCGCATGGACAGCAGCGCGCTGGTCCACAATCTATGCGGCGCATTTCTGGCGCACCTATCGCCTGCGGCGGCGAATGACCAGCGGACAGGCGCAACCGCCCCGAGAGGGCCGGCGTGTCTATCGCATGAACGGCAGCGCGCTGGTCCACAATCTCTGCGGCACATTTCTGGCGCACCTATCGCATGGACGGCGGCGATTGACCGTGCCGCGCTGGTCCACAATCTATGCGGCGCATTTCTGGCGCACCTATCGCCCGCGGTGGCGAATGACCAGCGGACGGGCGCAACCGTCCCGAGAGGCCGGCGCATCTATCGCATGGACGACAGCGATTGACCGTGCCGCGCAGGTTCACAATCTGCACCCCGCATTTCTGGCACACCTATCGCATGGACGGCAGCGATTGACCGTGCCGCGCAGGTTCACAATCTGCACCCCGCATTTCTGGCGCACCTATCGCCTGCGACAGAAATTGACGGCGGCGCATGGTCGCAGCCGTCTTCTTTATCGCGCTTGCGGGCGTTTCCGTGGAATGCCGGGCGCTTTTCCCGCGCTTCTCGTCCGCAAGCGCGTCCGGACGGCGTCCGTCGCACGCCCTGCAAGTACTGCGCCGGACCGCGCTTTCCCGCGCGGCAATCCCGTTGCCCCGCCATTCCCCTGCAAAACACTGCCGGGCACCGCCCGCGCCCGCCATTCTCAAGGCCGTGCGGACACATGACATCCCACTCGCCTGCCGCCGCGCACAAAAGCGGCTGCCGCAATCGCTTCGCGGCAGCCGCTTTTTTCTGAAAACGCAGTCTCCGCGCTATCCGCGCAGCCAGAAATAGACGAGCACCACCGCGCCCAGCGCGATGCGGTACCAGCCAAAGACCTTGAAGTCGTGCCGCTTGATGTAGTCCATCAGGAAGCGGATGACGAGCACGGACACCACAAACGCCACCGCCATGCCGATGAGCAGTATCGCGATCTCCATCCCCGTGAACGCGAAGCCGAAGCGCACCAGCTTGAGCAGGCTGGCGCCGAACATCACCGGAATGGCGAGGTAAAACGTGAACTCCGCCGCCACGCGCCGCGACACGCCCAGCATCAGCGCGCCGATGATCGTCGCGCCCGAGCGCGAAGTGCCGGGAAAGATCGCGGCGATGACCTGAAACAGGCCGATCAGCAGCACCGTGCGCACGTCCAGCCGCGCCAGCGAGCGGATGCGCGGCTTGCGCCCGCGATGGGCGTTCTCCACGGCGATGAACGCCACGCCAAACGCGATGAGCGCGATCGCCACGCAGACGTAGTTGTAGAACAGCCGCTCGAACAGCTCGTCGAACAGCAGCCCGACGATCGCCGCGGGCACGCACGCCAGCAGGATCTTTCCCCACAGTTCGACCTTGTCGCGCCTGAGCGCGGCGCGCCCGCCCTCGCCGCGCCCAAAAGGCCACAGCTTGCGCCAGAACAGCGCCACCACCGCCAGAATCGCGCCGAGCTGGATCACGACCTGAAACATCGAATAGAAATCCTGCGTAACGCCGAGCGGCAAGATCTCGTTGAGCAGGATCATGTGCCCCGTGCTGCTGATGGGCAGCCACTCGGTGATGCCCTCGACGACGCCGTACAGCGCCGCCTTGAGATATTCAAACCACTGCATCTGCAAACCTCACTTCCCCGCGGCCGCGCGCCGACGCTCTCAAGCTATGCGAAACGACCGCCGTTGATTCCCGAAACTCCCCTGTGGGGAAAATGCCCTTTCCGAATAAAGCGGCGCGACTGCGCCCCGCGGGAACGGATCTCCGCACGCGCGATGGTCCCGCGCGGGATGCCGCTCTTTCGCCGCCGCGGCGGTTCTTTCCCAGGCGCGCGGACGCTCTTTTCCGCCGCACATCCCCACGGCGCTTCCTCTCCGCGCCGCCGGCGAACGCCTTTCCGGCGTCCATTGCGCCGCGGCCTTTCCGCCGTCCATGTGCGCCGCGTCAGCTGGCGAGCATGCCGCGGTTGGGCTTGTAGGTGGAGACGATCTCGGTGAGCAGCTCGACCACGCGGGCGTCGTCGTCCTCGACCGCCGCCTCGCGCAGCGCGGCGAGCTGGCGGTCAAACGCGGCTTCCTCGATGGGAATCGGCGGGGCGACGAATATCTTGTTGTGCGCCGTGCGCGTCATGAAGTCGCGCTCGGAATCCATCATCAGCTCCTCGTA
>CALVPU010000265.1 GCA_944353735.1 uncultured Eubacteriales bacterium
GCGATGCGCGTGGAATTGATCGAGCTGCAGCGCCGGCTGGGCACGACGTTTGTCTACGTCACGCACGATCAGGTCGAGGCCATGTCCATGGCGGACACGATCGTCCTGATGGAAAAGGGCGAGATCCAGCAGGTCGGCGCGCCCGAGGAGATCTATCACGAGCCGAACAACGTGTTTACCGCGCAGTTCATCGGCACGCCGCCGATGAACATCCTCGCGATGCAGGACGGCTACAAGGTCGGCTTCCGCCCGGAGAAGGTCGTGCTCGGCGAGCAGCCGCGCCCGGAGATGGCGATTCGCCTCAAGGGCAGGATCGCCACGCGCGAGATGCTCGGCGCCGAGACGCAGTACAAGATCGTGCTCAACAGCGGCAAGACGATCATGGTCAAGAGCCCCGACGAGCGCTTCCACGAAGGAGCGGCGATCTGCGCGATGGTTCCGGCGGAGGACGTGCACTTCTTCGACGCGAAGGACCAGCACGCCGGTCATGGCGGTCCCGAGGCGCTCCTGAAAGCGGCGGGAGGGATGAACGATGCTTGATAAGACCTCCGAGATGCGCGATCTCGCGCGCCGCAGCCGCAATCGCCGCTGGCGCGGCTATGCCTTCTCGTGGCTGATGATCTTGCCCGCGATGGCCTTTCTGGTTCTGTTCGTCATCTATCCCGTCATCAACATGGGGAACATGAGCCTCTATCGCGGCAACGCCACCAACCCGTACAAGGAGTTCCTCGCGCTGGACAACTATCACCGGCTGTTCTTCGTCAAGGAGGACTTCTACAACGCGCTGGGCAACACGGGGCTGTACACCGTCGGCGCGCTGATCAGCGTGATGGTGTTCTCGCTGCTGTTCGCGCAGTGGATGTATAAGAAGCGCAAGCTCAACAATATCGCCCAGACGGTATTCTTTACCCCGCACCTGGTTGCGGGCGTATCGGCGGGCTTCATCTGGAGCTGGCTGATGAGTTCGCAGTCCTATGGTCTGTTCAACACGGTGCTCACGGCGATCGGCCTGCCGGAGGTCCACTGGCTGGATTCCTCGGAGATGGCGATGCCCTCCATCATCATCATGAATACGTGGAAGAGCATCGGCTACTATGCGTTGATCATTCTCTCGTCGATGAAGAACATTCCCGACGAGATCTACGAGGCGGCGCGGCTGGACCACGCCTCGGCGCCGAAGACGTTCTTCAAGATTACGCTGCCCATGATCTCACCGCAGCTGTTCTTCCTGCTGATCACGATCACCACGGGTTCGTTCAAGGTGTTCGATTCCGTGCGCATCATGACCAACGGCGGTCCTGGCGATTCCACGCGCGTGCTGAGCATGTACATCTACGACTACGCGTTCCAGCGCAACAACACGCTGGGCTATGCCTGCGCAGCCGGCATGATCATGCTCCTGATCATGGTGATCGTCACCATCATCGACTTTGCCTTTGTCGAGAAGAAGGTACATTATCAATAAGGAGCGTAACGATGGAGAAAATGAAAGTTCCCAGCGCGGACCGGGTGAAAACCCTCGTGCCGCAGCTGATCAGCGATTTCTTCAAGATCGTGGTCATGCTCGCGTTCGTGTTTCCGTTTTATTGGATGTTCATCACCGCGTTCAAGACCTATCCGGAGTCGATGCAGGTGCCGCCGACGATGTGGCCGACGCAGTGGACGCTGGAGGGCTTCTACGCGACGTTCAATTCCGGCCTGAGCATTCCCCGCTACATGCTTAACACCGTGGTCGTCACCGCTTCGGTCATCTGCCTGCAACTGGTGGTGATGGTGCCGGCGGCGTACGCGTTTGCCAAGCGCAAGTTCCCGCTCTCGGGCATCGCCTTCGGCGTGGTGCTCGTGGCGTTCATGATCCCGCAGCAGCTGACGTACATCCCCGTCTATCTGATGATGGCGGACTGGCGCCTGATCAACTCGCTGTGGCCGCAGATCCTGCCGCTGGGCGCGGATGCGTTCGGCATCTTCATGCTGCGTCAGTCGTTTAAGCAGGTGCCGGACGAAATCATCGAGTCCGCCAAGCTGGACAACGCCAGCGAGCTGCAGATCATGGTGCAGATCATGCTGCCGATGTGCAAGTCCGCGATGATCACGATCGCCATGTTCTCGTTCATCGGAACGTGGAACTCCTACTTCTGGCCTCTGGTCATGACCAACAACGACCTGTACCGCCCGCTGACGCTCGCCATCGAGCGCCTGCGCGACGCCGAGGTCGGCATTCACTGGAACACGCTGATGGCGGGCAACTGCCTGCTGGTCGTGCCGATTCTGGTGGTGTTCGTATTTGCCAGCAAAAAGATCATCGAGGGCTTTACCTATCGGGGTGTCAAGTAGTATAATACTGTCGGTCCTCGCTCGTCGAGGGCCGAATTCACGAAAAGACAAGGAGTGTGGAACTTATGGAACGCCATGTCATCGTCGTGTCGGTGGACGCGATGGTCTACGAGGACATCGAAACGCTGTCGCGGCTTTCGGCATTCCGCGACCGCTGGCCGCAGACGGCGCGCGTCAACCGCGTCCGCTCGGTCTATCCGACGATTACCTATCCCTGCCACACCACGATGCAGACGGGTCTTTACCCGGACAAGCACGGCATCCTCAACAACGAAAAGCCCATCATGTGCGAGCGCTCGAGCCTCTGGCAGCACATGCGCGATATGTATCGCGGCAAGTCGATCTTTGAATATGCCAAGGAAAAGGGGCTGAGCACCGCGGCGGTGTTCTGGCCGGTGTCCGGCAACGATCCAGCAATCGACTATCTCGTGGCGGAGTACTGGCCGCAGACGCCGGATGAATCCACGCACGACTGCTTCATCCATTCCGGCTCCAGCCCCGAGGTCATGCGCAAGGTCGTCGAGCCCAACCTGCACCACGTCGAAAACCGCAACCGCCAGCACCCGTGGTGCGACGCGTTCGTCATGGGCTGCGCTTGCAGCATGGTGCGCGAGTTCAAGCCCAATCTGCTGATGGTGCATCCCGCCAACGTCGACGCCTATCGCCACGAGACGGGTTTGTTTACCGAAAAGGTTACGCAGTCGCTGTACGAGACGAACCTGTGGATCGAGCAGCTGATGAAGGCGTGCGACGACGCCGGCATCCTCGAGGCGACTGACTTCTTCATCGTCAGCGACCACGGTCAGCTCAACATTCGCCGCTGCGTCGCGCCGAACGTCAAGCTTGCCGAAGCGGGCCTGATCGACGTCGCCGAGGACGGCAGCGTCCGCGACTGGCGCGCGTTCTGCAAGTCCGGTGGACTCTCCGCGCTGGTATACCTGAAGGATCCCGACAACAAGGCCGATTATGAAGCCACGCGCGCGGTGCTCGACCGCCTCTGCGCCGAGGAGGTCTACGGCATCAGCCGCGTGTTCACCCGCGAGGAGGCGGAGGCGGAGGAGCATCTGTCCGGACCGTTCTCCTTCGTGCTCGAGACCGACGGCTACACGTCCTTCGCCAACGACTGGCAGCGCCCGCTGGTCAAGCCGCTGGACAACCAGAACTACCGCTTCGGTCGCGCCTCGCACGGTCACCTGCCGGAGAAGGGCCCGCAGCCGACGCTGTTTGCCTTCGGTCCGCACATCCGCGCCGGCGCGGTGCTGGAAAACGCGCGGCTCGTCGACGAAGCGCCGACGTTCGCCAAGGTGCTGGGCATCGACATGACCGATATTGACGGTCGCTGCCTGACGGAGCTGCTGAAAGAAGGCGAATGAGATGATGTGGGAGGGTCACGACAGCGCGGTGCTCGTCGCCGGGCATCGAGGCGAGCGCTTTAACGCGCCCGAAAACACCATGACCGCCTTCCGCCGCGCGGCGGCGCTCGGCGTGGACATGATCGAGACCGACGTGCGCATGACCGCCGACGGCGAGCTGGTGCTCATGCATGACGCCGCCGTCGACCGCACGACCGACGGCAGCGGGCTCGTGCGCGAGATGACGTTCGATCAGTTCCGCAGCCTCAACGCCGCGTGCGACTATGAGGATTTCGCGCCCGAGGCGCCGCCGACGCTGGAGGAGTTCCTCAAGTTCTGCGCCGGTCAGGACGGCATGCTGATCGACTTTGAGCTCAAGGAGTATCCGACCGACGGCAACGAGGCGCGCGCGTGGGCGTGCGCCGACCGCACGATCGCCATGCTCGAGGACTATGGCTTCGGTGACCGCTGCGTGCTCAACTCGTTCAACGGCGCGCTGCTGGAGTACATCGATGAGAAGTACGATCATCGCTACCGCCTGCACGGATACTATCCCTACGATATCCTCAAGGGCGCGAAGCGCGATCCGCGCACGTACCTGTACTGCCTGTGCCTCATCAGCGAGAAGGCCGGTCCCAACGGCACGCGCAAGCACTTCAACTTCAACGTGCCGCCCAAGGCGTACTTCGACGAGGTGCGCGCGGCGGGCATCGAACCGTGGGTGTCCGCGGGCATCTATTCCCGCGCGGAGATCCAGCGCTGCGTCGAGTTGGGCGCAACGCTGATCACCAGCGACTATCCCGCCGATATCCTCGCGCACCTGCGCAGCATGGGCTATCACGATTGAGCGGTTCCCCGATAAAGCGTCGCCGCGGAAGCAAGCGCTTCCGCGGCGATTTCTGCGTACCAGGGAAAGGCGAAGGGACATCGACGCGGCTCGCGCGCAGAGACGCCCTGTCTTCGCGGACAAAAGGCGATGTCCCGAGGGAGATCGCCTTTTTAAGGGATGCAGGTTGACCCTGCGGGGAAATGGCGCATTCCAAGGCGGCAGAACCGCCCATGCAGGAGCAATCTCGTTTCCGGGACGGCGTCGCCGCCGCGGGAAGCGCTTCGCTTACAGACAGCATCGCCGTCGCGGGAGAATAGCTCATTCCGGGGAACCGGGTGCCGTCGCCAGCGGCGGCAACGCATTTCCGAGGGCAAACTCCGCTCGCATAGAAGCTGCGCCCAAGGCTGGCGTTTGCCGTGATGGCGAATCCATCGCGACAGTCCGCCGTGTTCACGCCTCCAGCAGGAACACCGCCTGCACGGGATTGTGGTCGGAGTGGGCGAAGCCCTCGTCGATGACCACGCATTCCAGCACCGTCACGTTGTCCGAGACGAGGAAGCCGTCCACGGTCAGCGTAAAGCTCGCGCCCGGCTCGTAGGGGCGGTCGGCATTGCGGCAGGAGGCGACGGGCGCGTCCGCGTCGCGCGACGAAACGAGGGCGATTCCCTCCGGCAGCAGTTCGGCGGGGAAGGGCTGCGCCCAGGTGTAGTCCTCACCGGCGACGCCGAAGATCTCGCCGGAATTGCCGAGCAGGTCCATGTTGAAGTCGCCGCCGGCGACGGCGTAATTGCCCGCGGCGCGCTCCGCCGCCATGTCGGACAGCAGCAGGCGGAGCTGTTCGCCGACGATGGCGCCATCGGAGGTATACGCCGACAGGTGCAGGTTGTACAGGCACAGCTCGCGCCCGTTGGCGGTGGGGATGCGGCTGACGGAATAACAGCGGTCGAGGTCGAAGAACTTCATCACGCCCGTCTCCACTGGCAGGCTGCGGCGCAGCGCCGAGGCGATGGTGAAGCGGCTGAGCGTCATCTGTCCCGCCCGCGAGGCGCCGTGGGGCTCGCTTAGCGGATAGAACAGGTAGGCGGAATCGTAGTTCTGTGCAAAGACCGCGTCGCGCTCCGGGAACGCATCGCGCACGAGCGCCGATTCGTCGACGTGGTAGCTGCGCGTGGCGTCGACGTCGATCTCCTGCAGCAGCATCAGATCGGCATCGAGCGCGGCGAGCCGCTCAAGCATTGCGCCGACGTTTTCGTGCACGGCTTCGGCGGAATACGCGCGCGACTCGGTCCCGCCGTCCATGAAGAACGAATAGCCGGCGCTGTACGCGCCGAAGCCGAGATTCCAAGTGACCAGCGAGACCGGCTCGCCGACAGGCACGGCGGATTCGGCGGTGCCGGCGACCTCGAGGGCGAGGTTGTCCTCCAGCCGCGAATAGGTACAGAACAGGTAGACGACGTATCCGCCGGCGAGCGCGGCGAGCAGCAGCACGACCGCCAGCGCCGCGACCAGCGCGCGCCGGAGCGCCCGGCTTGTGCGGGTGCGCTTCATGGCAATGCCCCCTTTGCGTGGATGGGTTCGCGGCGGGTTAGCAGATCTTGAGCAGCATCGTGTGCGCCTCGTCCATCTCCACGACCAGCAATCCCTGCTTTTCCAGCTCCTTCATCACGTCGCTGAAGCGCTTGAAGCCGATCTGGCGCTCGTCGAAGTCCGGGTAATCGCTCTGGATGGTGGACTTGAGGATGGAGGGATTGACGCGGTCGAAGCCCTCGGACTTGAAGCGCTTCAGCGCCTGCGTGAACGCCGGCAGCCAGTTTGCCTTGTCCAGCGTGCCCGCGGTCTCTTCCGCGCCGGAGAGGCCGATCATCAGCGAGGAATCCTCCGTCCAGGAGTGCAGCTTTTCGGACTTCGCCGAGATCAGCGAGATCAGCTTGCCAAACGTCGGGCAGCCGTAGCTGCGCTCGCTGAAGTCCGGGCGCAGGCGGGTCAGCGTGTCCTTGAGCTCGCTGGCGTACATCTGCTCCTCGTCCTGGTCCTCGACGATCGTCTCTACCTGCGTGATCAGCTCGTTGAGGTCGCCGTCGACCACCCGCTCGCCGCGCTTGGGTTTGGGCTGCTTCTTCGCCGCGACCGACTCGAGGAACACGAACTCGTTGCAGGCGTTGATGAAGATGCTCGACGCCGCTTCCGAGCGCGAGATGCCCAGCACCGTCTTGCCCATTGTCTTGAGCTTGCCGACCAGCGGCGTGTAGTCGCTGTCGCCGGAGACGATGCAGAAGCTGTCGATCAGCGGGTTGGTGTAGGCGACCTCCATGGCGTCGATCACCAGTTGGATGTCCAGATTGTTCTTCTGGTTCTTGCCGTAGCGCAGCGAAGGCACGACGAAGAACGTGTTCGACAGCAGGCACTCCTTGAGGTCGGAATAGCGGTCGGTGTAGCCATAAACCTTGCCCAGCAGGATGTCGCCGCGGATCTTGACCTTTTCGATGATCGAGCGCAGCATGCTCTCCTTTGCGCCGGCGTTTTCCAGATCGACGAACACTGCGAAATTTGATTTACCCAATTGAAACGCTCCTTTGATCACTTCAGGTTCTCGGGGTTGAGGCATTCCAGTTCCGGCAGCACGAAGCGCCCGTCTCGGCGCACGAGCACGTCGTCAAACCAGATCTCGCCGCCGCCGTATTCGGGCGTCTGGATGCAGACGAGATCCCAGTGCAGGGCGGAGCGGTTGCCGTTGGGGCAATCGTCGTAGCATGCGCCGGGCGTGAAGTGGAAGCTGCCGGAGATCTTTTCGTCAAAGAGCGTGTTGTTCATCGGTCCCGTGCCGAACGGGTTGACGCCGAGCGCAAACTCGCCGACATAGCGCGCGCCCTCGTCGACGTCGAACACCTGATTGACGCGCGCGGAATCGTTGGCGAACGCCTCGACGATGCGGCCTTCCTCGAAGCGCAGCTTCACGTTTTCAAACACAAAGCCGGACTGCGACGACGGCGTGTTGTAGGTGATGACGCCGTTGACGCTCTCGCGCACCGGCGCGGTGTAGACCTCGCCGTCGGGAATGTTGCACTCGCCGGCGCACTTGACCGCGCCGATGCCCTTGATGGAGAAGGTCAGGTCCGTGCCGGGGCCGGTGATGTACACGCGGTCGGTGCGGTCCATCAGCGCCTTGAGCGGGTCCATCGCGCGATCCATGCGCGCGTAGTCCATCGTGCAGACGTCGAAGAAGAAGTCCTCGAACGCCGCGGTGCTCATGCCGGCCGCCTGCGCGAAGCCCGGCGTAGGGAAGCGCAGCACACACCAGCGCGTGCGCGGCACGCGGATCTGTCCGTGGACGCGCCGGTTGTAGTCCGAGGCGTACAGGGACATCTTCTCCGGCGGCACGTCGGACATCTCGGAAGCGTTGCGCGGGGCGCTGAAGCCGATGTAGGCATCCATCTTTTCCATCAGCAGGGCGTCCGCGTCGGCGCGCAGCGCCAGCTGTTCAGGCGTATAGCCCATCGCCAGTTCGCGCTCAACTTCGGAATCGCGCAGCTGGACGAACGGCCTTGCGCCCGCGGCGTAGACCTCGCGCACCAGCGCGCGTGTCAGCATCTGGCAGTCGTTGGTCGCCTCGATGAGCACATTGTCGCCGGGCCTGATCTTTGTGGAGAAGCGGACGAGCCCGCGCGCCAGCTTCTCAACTCTGGGATCCATCATAAAAAACACCCCTTCGCAATGATTGACCATCCCCATGAACACGAAAATACGCCGCGCCCGGACCGCGCCGGGTGCGGAGAGCGCCGGAAACCGCCGCCGCGGCGTTCCATGCGCGGTATGTTGCTTTCCCCTATTATAACACATGTGCGGCGGCGATGCAAATCCTTTCGCGCCGGTTGACAGCGGGGCGCGAATGGTGTAATATGGAAGCGTCGATTTTGCACAGGGGAGGGATGCCCGTGAAAGCGCGCGCATTGGTCAGCCAGTGCCTGCTGGGCGCGCCGTGCCGCTACGACGGG
Source organism: uncultured Eubacteriales bacterium (assembly GCA_944353735.1). Lineage (GTDB taxonomy): Bacteria > Bacillota > Clostridia > Christensenellales > Aristaeellaceae > Faecivicinus. The sequence continues at coordinate 8,508 of CALVPU010000265.1, forward strand.
CGCTGCGCGGGAAGAGACGACGTCTGCCGCGAGGCGGCGGCGCGCGGCTGGATACCGGTCTGTCCGGAGATCCTCGGCGGGCTGCCGACGCCGCGCGTTCCGGCGGAGCGGCAGGGCGGTCGCGTGACGGCGCGCGACGGCGCGGACGTCACCGACCAATATCGCCGCGGCGCGGAGGAGGCACTGCGGCTGGCGAAGCTGTACGGCGCGAAGTACGCGCTGCTCAAGGAGCGCAGCCCGTCCTGCGGCGCGGGCGCGATCTATGACGGCACGTTTTCCGGGCAGCTCGTGCCCGGCGACGGCGTTGCGGCTGCGCTGCTGCGCGCGAACGGCGTGGCAGTGTTCGGCGAATCGGAACTTGCGGAAATGATCAAACGAATGGAATGGGATGAGGAGATATGATTCGGTTTGGCAGCGACTATCAGGAGGGCGCGCATCCGCGCATCCTCCAGCGCCTGATGGAGACGAACCTCGTGCAGTCGCCGGGCTACGGCGAGGACGACTTCTGCGCCGAGGCGCGCAGGATTATCCGCGAAAAGTGCGCCGCGCCCAAGGCGGACGTGCACTTTCTGGTCGGCGGCACGCAGACGAACCGGACGTTTCTCGCCGCCGCGCTGCGCCCGCATCAGGGCGTGATCGCCGCGGACAGCGGTCACATCGCCGTGCACGAGACCGGCGCGATCGAGGCGTGCGGGCACAAGGTCATCGCCCTGCCGTCGGCGAACGGCAAACTCGCGGCGGGACAGGTGTCCGAGTATTGCCGCCGGCACTTCACGGACGATTCGCGCGAGCACATGGTGATGCCCCGGGTGGTGTACATCTCCAACCCGACGGAACTGGGCACGCTGTACACGCGCGGCGAGCTCAACGCGCTGCGCGGCGTGTGCGATCACTGGAACCTGCTGCTGTACATGGACGGCGCGCGGCTGGGCTGCGGCCTGGCATCGCCGGAGAACGATCTGGACCTGCCGTTCATCGCCGCGACGTGCGATGCGTTCTACATCGGCGGCACCAAGCAGGGCGCGCTGTTCGGCGAGGCGCTGGTGCTGTGCAGCGACGCGCTCAAGCCCGATTTTCGCTATATCATCAAGCAGAAGGGCGGCATGCTGGCGAAGGGCTGGCTGCTGGGACTGCAGTTTTCCGAGCTGTTGCGCGATGGGCTGTACGAGGAGCTGTCCGTGCATGCGGTCCGGCAGGCGCTGCGCATTCGCCGCGCGCTGCGCGAGATGGGAGCATCCTTTCTCGTGGACAGCCCCACGAACCAGCAGTTCCCCATCCTCACCGACGGGCAGGTGCGCCGCCTGAGCGCAAAGTACGCCTTCAGCGACATTCAGCCGCTGGACGGCGGGCGCACGGCGATTCGCATCGTCACCAGTTGGGCGACCCGTCCCGAGGACGTCGACCAGTTGATCGCCGACCTGCGCGAGGCGCTCGCGTGAGGCGCTTTCTGACCGCCTGAAGCGAGGTGCCGCCCGCCTTCCGTTTGGGAAGCGGGCGGCGCTTTTGCGCTCAGAAGCAGGGCGTGCGGTGACCGGATTGGCACTGGCTCTGGCGCTCGCAGTGGTAGCAGACCTCGTTGCCGCTGGTCCTGCCGGCGAAGAAGCCGACGATGTTTTCCACGGTGGTGCGGGCGATGTTGTCCAGCGCCTCCTCGGTCAGGAACGCCTGATGCGAGGTGATGAGCACGTTGGGCATCGAGATCAGGCGCGCCAGCGTGTCGTCCTCGACGATGTGCCCGGAGAAGTCCTCGAAGAAGATGTCGGATTCCTCCTCGTAGACGTCGAGGCAGGCGGCGCCGACGTGCCGCGCCTTGATGGCGGCGAGCAGCGCCTCGGCGTCGATGAGTCCGCCGCGCGAAGTGTTGACGATCACGACGCCCTTTTTCATCTGCGCGATGGATTTTTCGTTGACCATGTGGCGCGTGTCGTCGGTCAGCGGGCAGTGCAGGGAAATGATGTCGCTGCGCGCAAACAGCTCGCCGAGCGAAACGTAGTCGATGCCGGAATCCTTGGCGGGGAATGCGTCGTAGGCGATGACGCGCATGCCGAAACCGCGGCAGATGTCGATGAACACCCGCCCGATGCGCCCCGTGCCGATCACGCCGACGGTCTTGCCGTGCAGGTCGAAGCCGACCATGCCGGAGAGGGAGAAGTTGAAGTCGCGCGTGCGGATGTACGCCTTGTGGGTGCGGCGAATCGACGTCAGCAGCATCGCCATGGCGTGTTCGGCGACGGCGTAGGGCGAGTATGCCGGCACGCGCAGCACGTGGACCTTGCCGTAGGCCGCCTTGACGTCGACGTTGTTGTAGCCCGCGCAGCGCATGGCGATGAGGCGGATTCCACAGCGGTGGAGCGCGTCGATCACGCGCGCGTCGATTTCGTCGTTGACGAACGGGATTACGCCGTCAAAGCCCTCGGCGAGCGAGACGGTGTCGGCGGTCAGCTTGGTCTCGAAAAACTTGATCTCGATGCCGGCATCCTTGGCGTGGCGCTCGAATGCGGGCCGGTCGTAGGGTTTGACGTCGAACATGGCGAATCTCAGCATAAAATCCTCTCCTTTCGCCGCGGGGCGTTCAGCCGCTGCGCGGACGGGCGCGCCAGGCGTCCATCGGGTATATACCGCGCGCCGCGGCGCGTGAATCGGCGTGAAATGTTGCTTTTTCAGGAAATTCGCGGCATACGCGCGCGGTGACGGGCATAGATACCCATATCCGCCCCGCGCGGCCTGCGACGGGAAAAGTTACGCATTCCTCGAACTTTGGGGCTTGTGTTGCGCCGCGCAATGCTTTATAATGAAATGGAAGTCTCTGGAAAACGGGTGAGGGCGCGTGGGCAAGATCATTGCGGTGGCAAATCAAAAGGGCGGCGTGGGCAAGACGACGACGTCGATCAACTTGAGCGCGTGTGTGGCGGAGCTGGGCAAGCGGGTGCTGCTGGTGGACATCGATCCGCAGGGCAACGCCAGCAGCGGTCTCGGTCGCGGTCATGGGGATGGGCTGACCGTCTACGACGTGCTCATCGGCGCGGGCGATGCGCGCGATGCGGTGGTCGCCACGGGCTGCGACCGGCTGGACCTGATGCCCTCGGCGATCGAGCTCGCCGGCGCGGAGATCGAGTTGGTCGGCATGGACAACCGCGAGATGCTGCTCAAGGAGGCGCTCCGCCCGCTGGCGCAGGCGTACGACTACGTGTTCGCCGACTGCCCGCCGTCACTGAGCCTGCTGACGCTCAACGCGCTGTCGGCGGCGGACACGGTGCTGATTCCGATCCAGTGCGAGTACTATGCCCTCGAAGGCGGCGGTCAGCTGGTCAACACGATCAAGCTGATGCGCAAAAAGCTCAACCCGCAGCTGGGCATCGAGGGCATACTGCTGACGATGTACGACGCGCGCACGAACCTGTGCGCGCAGGGGGTGCAGGAGGTGCGCGAGCACTTCCCGGACGAGGCGTTTGAGACGATGATTCCCCGCAACGTCCGCCTGAGCGAGGCGCCGAGCTACGGGCTGCCGATCCATCTCTACGACGGAAAGTGCAGCGGCACGCAGGCGTACCGCGCGCTGGCGAAGGAATTGATTCGGAGAAATGAGGGATAGCATGGCCAAGAAGGTACAGCGCGGATTGGGCAGGGGACTGGGCGCCCTGCTCGGCGACGCCGTAGAACAGGAGCAGCCCGCCCCGCAGGCGGTACCGGAACGCGAGGTTGACGAGGTGCGCATGCTGCCGATCCGGCTCGTCGATCCCAACCGCGAGCAGCCTCGGCGCGCGTTTGACGAGGAGGCGCTCAACGATCTGGCGCAGTCCATCCGCGCCGTGGGCGTGCTGCAGCCGATCATCGTCGCGCCCAACGGCGATCGCTATACCATCATCGCCGGCGAGCGGCGCTATCGCGCTTCGCGGCTGGCGGAGCTGGAGGAGATTCCCGCCATCGTCCGCGACTGGGATGGTCAGACGCGCCTGGAGGCGGCGCTGATTGAGAATCTCCAGCGCGACGACCTCAACCCCATCGAGGAGGCCATGGGCGTGCGGCGGCTGATGGACGAGGCGGGGCTGACGCAGGAGCAGGCCGCCGAGCGCCTGGGCAAGAGCCGCCCCGCGGTGGCAAACCTGCTGCGGCTGCTGACGCTGCCCGATGCGGTGCGGCAAATGCTCATCGACGGCAAGCTCTCCGCAGGGCACGCGCGCGCGCTGGTGACCGTGGACCGCAAGCGCCAGATCCAGCTGGCGAACCTGACCGTGCAGCAGGGCTGGTCGGTGCGCCAGCTGGAGCGCATCTGCGCGCAACCGGTCAAGGAGGAGGCGCGCAAGCCCAAGCCCGCGCGCGACGCGCAGTTCGGCGAGCTGGAGAGCATGGCGCGCGAGCTGTTCGGCACGCGGGTCAAGCTTGACGGCGATCAGAACAACGGCAAGATTACGCTGTACTACTACAACGCCGACGACCTGCAGCGCATCTGGGACGTGCTGCAGATGGCGGGCGGCGGGGACTGACGGAGGTTCGCGATGCGCGAGTATGTCATTTCGCCGGTGCGCGCGGCGCTGCCGGCGCTGTCCGGCGCGGCGTTCGACCCGACGGACGAGCCGTTTTGCCGCGAACGCGGCTACGCTCCGATCGACCAGTATGCCTGGGATGAACACGGTTACCGCCCTGAGGCGCGCGCCTATGTGGGCTGGGACGCGGACGGCTTCTGCGCGCTGTTGTGCGCCCGCGAGCGCGAGATCGCCGCGGCGGCGACGCAGTTTAACGGCGACGTCTACCGTGACAGCTGTCTGGAATGGTTTTTTCAGCCCTTCGCGGACGATAGCCGCTATCTGAACATCGAGGTCAACGCCCGCGGCGTGGCGCTGATCGGCTTCGGCGCTTCGCGCGCCGACCGCTTCCGCCTGCCGGCGCTGCCCGAAGGGATGGACATCCGCGCCAGCGAGCACCGCGGCGGCTGGTGGGCGGTGGCGTACCGCGTGCCCAACGCGCTGCTTCGGGCGCTGTACGGTCGCGTGCCGCAGCCAGGCGCGGCGATGGCAGGCAACTTCTACAAGTGCGACGAGTCCATTCATCCGCACTTCGGCAGCTGGAATCCCGTCGTTGCGCCCAAGCCGGACTTCCATCGACCGGAATGCTTCGGCGCGCTGGCGATGGAAAGTATGGACAAGGCGTGAATTTTCGCGCCCGCGCCTTGACGCGGGGCAGAAACGATGGTATATTGAAGAAAACGGGCGGAGGTCTTTTCGGTGTATACAAGACAGGACAGGGTTCAGATCGCGCATCGCATCCGGCACTATTGCCTGATCTTCATTCCGCTGCTGCTGGTGTGGGTGGCGGCGTATGTGGCGAGCATGGTCGTCCGCACGCAGGCGGGCGCGATGGTTGCCGCGGTGCTGATCGTGGCGACGGTCTGCTTCGGCTTTGGCATGTACCTCTATCCCTGCATTCGCTACCGCTGCTTTCTGGTGGACATGGAGGAGGGGCTGAGCCGCGAGATGGCGGGCACCATTGTCGAGGTCGCGCAGGAGGAGGATCTGCAGGACGGCGTGCGCGTTCTGCCGGTGCGCATTCTGCTCGATGAGGAGCAGGACGAGCGCATCGTCTATCTGAACGCATCCAAGGCGGAGGGGTTTCCCCCATCGGGTACAAAGGTCAAACTGAACTGCTTCGGGCGCCACATCAAGGAGGTCGAGGTGGCATAGGGATCGCCCGGGCGGATGGGAGTATCGCATGGAGAACAGGAACGTGCTCGTGTGCGTCACGGGACAGCTCAGCTGCGAGCGGCTGATTGTCGCGGGCGCGCGGTTCGCCGCGGCGAGCGAGGGAACGCTGTACGTGCTGCACGTGGCGCGCGCCGGCAACCGCGTGCTCGGCTACGCCAACGAGGCGGAGGCGCTGGAATACCTGCTGGGCGTATCGGTGTCGCACGGCGCGGACATGATGGTCATCAAGAACGATGACGTGATCGGCACCATCGCGCGTCAGGCGCGGGAGCACGGCGTGGGTGTGCTGGTCGCCGGACGCGCGGCGGACTACAAGGGTTGGGACATGCTCGATGAGCTGAAGCTGCGCATCCCGGATGTGGAATTTGAAATCCTTTGAGGCGAAGCGGCGCTTTCAGCGACGCCGTATTTGACGCGGATTGAGGTCCGCGAATGCGAAATTGCCCTGATTGCAGACGGATCAGCGGCAATTTTGCTTTTGCCGGCGATGGGCAGGAGATGTGCGCGTCCGTGGAGGCTGTCCGTGCAGAGCGATGGACGCGTCCGCCTGCGAGGATTTGCCCATGTTGCTGCCTCCTTGGCGGAGCGGGAGGCGAACGTGCACGATTGTGGAGTTTCGCTGCGGCGAGAGGCAAACGCGCAAATGCCTGCGGGATTTTTTCGACAGCAGGAGCTGGGTGCGTCCGGCGGCGTGGTTCCGCCAATGGCGCGTGTCCGCGCCTACGGCAGGCAGGCGCGCCCGTTGCGGCAGTGCGGCGCTGCCGGAGTGGCGCGCGAAGCTCCTTCGGCATGCGGGCGAGCGTCGCCGCGGGGCTGAGGAATTCCCGGCGCGGCTCTGCCGCGCCGGCGGGATGAGAAGGGAGCGATGATTGTGGCGGCGGTTTGGATCGGCGCGGCGGCGGGTGCCGCAGCGGCCTGTGCGCTGGCGCTGTTTGTGGCGGTGTGCCTGTGCGCGCGCCTGCCGCGGCGGGCGCAGCCGGCGGACTGCCTGGTGGTGCTCGGGGCGCGAGTCTGGCCGGATGGGCGCATGAGCGAGACGCTGCGCCTGCGCTGCGCGGCGGCGCTCGAGGCGTGGCGTGCGGGACAGGCAAAGGCGATCGTCGTCTGCGGCGGTCGCGGTCGCGACGAGCCGGTCGCGGAGGCGGAGGCGATGCGCGCGTTTCTGCTGGACAACGGCGTGCCGCCGGCGGCGATTGCCGTAGACGCGGACTCGGCGAGCACGCGCGAGAACCTCGCCAATGCCCGCCGCATCATGGCGGCGCGGAGATGGTCACGCGCGGCGATCGTCACCAGCGACTATCACCTGCAGCGCGCGCTGTGGCTGGCGCGGGATCTGGGCATGTGCGCCAGCGGCGTGGCGGCGCCGTCGCCGCGGCGGCGCGCGTCGCGACTGACCAATCGGGCGCGCGAATCGGTCAGCTGGGCACTGTACGCCGTGCGCCGCGCGCGAAGGTGCGCAGGCTGAGCATGGCAGCGCAAAGCGGGTCAATTTTTGCACAAAGTTGTGTTCTACGGCTTGAAAAGAGTTTGTGGTTTTGTTATAATAAAGACGTCGCCCGGACAGGGCACATAGTAATAAAGGAGGACTTTATCATGAAGAAAATCCTTGCCATGCTCGTCGCGTTGACGATGCTCGTCGCCGGTCTCGGCATCTCTGCGATCGCTGAGGAAGAGGCTGCGCCGGACTACAAGGTCGGCATCCTCGCGCCCGCCGTCACGCACGGCTGGGTCGCCGCGGTTGCCTATTACGCGGAACAGCGCTGCCAGGAGCTGGGTCTGGAATACAGCGTCGCCACCTGCAACAACGCCGAGGAAATGCCCACGCAGCTGTCCGACATGATGGTCTGGGGCGCGAACGCCATCGTCGCCTTCCCGCAGTGGGAGGGCATGGAGGACCCGATTCAGGAAGCCGTTGACGCGGGCGTGATCGTCGTCAACTTCGACATCGACATCGCCGTCGACGGCGTCTACAAGGTCACCGGCGACAACTACGGCATGGGCGTCGCGGGCGCCGAGTACATCGTCGACAAGATCGGCACCGAGGGCACCGTCGTCGCGCTGACCGTGCCGACCTCCGGCTCCGTCAACGACCTGCGCATGCAGGGCTTCACCGAGAAGATGGCGGAGATCGCCCCGAACGTGGTCATCAAGGAGTACGCCACCGAGTTCACCCGCGAGGCCGGTCTGGCGGACATGGCGGACATCCTCACCGCCGAGACGCAGATCGACGCCGTGTACTCGATGGATGACGAGACCTCCATCGGCGCGCTGCAGGCGATCGACGAGGCGGGCCGCACCGACATCAAGGTCATCACCGGCGGCGGCGGATGCCAGGAATACTTCAACATGATGCCCGAGTACGAGAACATTTGGGTGCAGTCGGCGCTGTACAGCCCGGCGATGGTTGAGGACGCCGTGGACATGGCGGTCGCGCTGCTCAACGGCGAAGAGGTCGAGTCTCCGCTGATCGTGCCGACGGCGGTCGTCGATCGCGAGAACTACACCGAGTACCTCGACGAGAACACTCCGTACTGATCCACAGCGCGGAATGGAGGGGTCATGGCGGATGTCATGACCCCTCGGGGTTTTCGATCGGGTCCCCGACTGCCAGGGCATTTCAGCCGCGCTCGCGCCGCATAGGGCGGACGGGGCTGCGCCCTGAGGGGTCATGGCGAGCGTCATGACCCCTGTTCCATACGGAGGCGTTCCCGCTCCGCGGGAAGATCGGCGCGCCTGTGCCGCTCCGTGGAGAGCGAAGGGCTTCGCCCTCCACGGGGTGGAACGAGCGCCGGCGACTGCGCCCGGCGCGGCGAAGCCGTCGAAGGAGGAAAAGACATGCCAAACGCAGCCTATAAGTTGGAAATGCGCGGCATCTGCAAGCAGTTCGACCACAACGTCGTGCTCAAGGGCGTCGACTTTTGCCTGAAGCCCGGCGAGATTCACGCGCTGATTGGCGAAAACGGCGCGGGCAAGTCGACGCTGATGAACATTCTGGGCGGCGTGCTGCGCGCCGACGCGGGTGAAATCGTGCTCGACGGACAGCCGGTGCACTTCGCGGGTCCTGCGGATTCGCTGCGCGCCGGCATCGCGTTTATCCATCAGGAGCTGAATCTGGTCAACGATCTGGCGATTTACGAAAACATGTTCATCGGTCGCGAGCTCAGGAAGGGTTGGAAGCTCGACGCGGCGGAGATGTGCCGGCGCAGCCGCGAGGTGTTCGAGCGCATCGGACTGGACATCGACCCCAGACGCATGGTGCGCGACCTCGACGCCTCGTACAAGCAGATCGTCGAGATTGCCCGCGCGCTTTTGCAGGAGGCGCGCATCATCATCATGGACGAGCCGACCACGTCGCTGACCGAGGTCGAGATCGCGCGCGTGTTCGACATGATGCGCACCCTGTCGGCGCAGGGCGTCTCGATCGTGTTCATCTCCCACAAGCTCAAGGAAGTCCTCAGCGTGTGCCATTGCTATACGGTGCTGCGCGACGGGCAGATGGTCGCCCACGGCGAAACGCGCGGGGCGACGACCGAGCAGCTGGCGTATCACATGGTCGGGCACGACGTGCGCGTGGAGAAGCTGCAGGTCGAAAAGCGGCTGGGCGCGCCCGTGCTCGAGGCGAAGGACGTCAGCTGCGAGCCGTGGTTCCGGCGCATCTCGTTCTGCGTCCGCGCAGGCGAGATTCTCGGCTTCACGGGCCTGCTGGGCGACGGGCGCTCGGAGCTGTTTCAGGCGCTGTTCGGCGCGCTGGGGCGCTATGAGGGCGCGGTCGAGCTGGAAGGCAAACCGGTGCGCATCGCCAATACCACGCGCGCGCTCGAGCTGGGCATCGGCTATGTGCCGCGCAACCGCAAGGAAAACGGCATTGTCCGCGACCTGTCAATCCTCGAAAACGGCTCGCTGGTGACGCTCGACCGCTTTCAACGCGGCCCACTGCTCGATCACGGCGCGATCCGGCGGGCGTTCGACGTCCAGCGCCGGGACCTGCACATCAAGATGGGCGACGAGAGCGATCTCATCACCAGCCTCTCCGGCGGCAACCAGCAGAAGGTCGTGCTCGCCAAGTGGCTGACGGCGGGGCCGAAAGTGCTGATCTTCGATAACCCCACGCAGGGCGTCGACGTCGGCGCCAAGGAGGAGATCTACGACATCATCCTCCGGCTGGCGCAGCAGGGCGTGGCGATCGTCATCCTCTCCAGCGAGGCGCAGGAGATCATCCGCCTGTGCGACCGCGCGTTGGTGATGTATCACGGCGCGATTGCCGGCGAGCTGGATTACACGCAGATGGACGAAACGGTCATGATGCACATGGCAACCAGCGGCGAACCCGCCGCGCAATGAGGGAAAGGGGTGCGCCGCAATGAGTCAAAACAGGGAAAAGGAACACATCGGCAAGGCGTTCGCGCGCGTGTGGCGGTCGAATCCGCTGTTCAGCACGGGCATGGCGCTGCTGGTGCTGGTCGTGCTGCAGACGATCTCGATGGGCTTCGACTATGCCAGCTTCGGCGAGTGGTTCAGCCGCTTTCTGTCGAACTGGCTCAACATCCTGCTGAACAATTCCTACGTGGGCATGATCGCTCTGGGCATGACGTTCGTCATCATCTCGGGCGGCATTGACCTGGCGGTCGGCTCGACGCTGGTGGCGGTCGGCGCTGCGGTGATGGTGCTGGTCAACGAGCAGGCGACGGGCGTGCTCGCGGGCATGGGCATCACGGGCGTACCGGCGGTGCTGATCGCCGTAGTGATCGGCCTGTTGCTGGGCCTGCTGCTCGGCGAACTCAACGGTGTGACGATCACCAAGGGCCGCGTGCCGCCGTTCATCGTCACGCTGGGCACGATGAAGATCTTCCGCTCCGTGACGCAGTACTTCATGCAGTCCCAGCCGGGCATCACGCTGCCGGACGGCTTTAAGCAGATCGCCCGCGCGGTGCGCGCGCCGGTGCTCAACAGCATGTTGCTGCCGATCTTTTATTGGCTGCTGCTCGCCGCTGTGCTGCACGTGGTCTCCAAGCACACGGCGTTCGGTCGCTATGTCTACGCGGTCGGCTCGAATGAGCGCACGACGCGGCTGTCGGGCATCAACGTCGACCGCGTCAAGCGGCGCGTCTACGCGCTGATGGGGCTGATCGTGGCGATGGCGTCGGTGGTGCAGATCGCGCGCATCGGTTCCATGGACTACGCCAGCGCCGGCAGCGGCTACGAGATGGACGCCATTGCCGCGGTCGTCATCGGCGGCACGAGCATGTCCGGCGGGCGCGGCTCGATCGTCGGCACGCTGCTCGGCACGCTGATCATCGCTGTGATGAACAACCTGCTGACGCTGGTCGGCGTCGACCCCTTCCTGCGCGAGGCGTTCAAGGGCGCGATCGTCGTCGCCGCGGTGCTGATGCAGCGCAAGGAGTCGAGCAACTGAAGGGCGAAGCCGCGAAACAGAAGGCCGCTGCCGGAGCATTCCGGCGGCGGCCTTGGCTTGTCTTTGCGGACATGGAGGAAGCGGATACGGGAAGGCGCCGCAGAAAGCACCGAAACGCGGGCGCCCGAAGGGGCAATCGCAGGAGCGGAAGGGTGTCGGGAGCGGAAGCTGCCTCCAGAAGCGAAAAGCCGCTGCACGGAAGCGGAGACCATTGCCGGAGCATTTTGGCGGCCTTGACCTGCGCTTTCAACCGGATGGGGATGTGAACCGAGATGGGGAAGGGGTCTTGGAGCGCCACAACGTTGCTTGGCGGGCGCCAAGATAGCGCGGGCAGCGCCGATGATTTGGCGACAGCCCGCGCTTGCGGAATTTGGCTTGGCGCTTGGCGCACAGAATGGTTGGGATTTCTCATCGCCAAAGCGGGACGCTTTGCGCACGGCACGTATGCCCGGCGCAGCCGGTCGGCTTGGGGGCAGGTCTCCTCATCGCCGAACCGAAGTGCTTTGAATTCGGCATGTCTGCCGGCGCGGCAGGCTGGCCTCTCCATCGTGGAAGCAAAGCGCTTTGAATTCGGCATGCCGCCCGGCGCTCAGGGATGGACGACCGTGCCGATCGGTTCGCCCTTGGCAACGCGGAGCACGTTTTCCAGATCGTCCATGGCGAACACGCGGATCTGCGGGATCTTCTGCTCCATGCACAGCTGGAACGCAGCAGGGTCCATCACGCGCAGCCCGCGGTCGAGCGCTTCCTGATAGGTCAGGTCGGGCAGCAGCTTGGCGTCGGGGTTCTTGCGCGGATCGGAGTCGTACACGCCGGCGACGGTCGTGCCCTTGAAGACCGCGTCCGCGTGCAGCTCCGCCGCCCGCAGCGCCGCGGCGGTGTCGGTGGTGAAGAAGGGATTGCCGCTGCCGCCGGCGAGCAGCACGATTTCGCCGCGCTCCATGCGGGCGATGGCGCGGTCGGCGCGGTAGAGCTCGGCGAAGCGGTTCATTTCCTGCGCGGTGAACACCGTCGCGCGGCGGCCCATGCGCAGGATGGCGTCCTGCACCGCCAGCGCGTTGATGATCGTCGCCAGCATGCCCATCTGATCGGCGAGCACGGGATCCATCTCGTCGGTGAAGCGCCCGCGCCAGATATTGCCGCCGCCCATGACCACGCCCACCTGAACGCCCATGTCGGACAGGCGCACGATGGCGTCGGCGGCGCGATCCACGCGCGCGGCGTTGAATGTCGCCACGGCGCCCTTGTCGGTGGGGAGCGTTTCCGGCGCCAGCGTCTCGCCGCTGAGCTTGAGAATGATGCGTCGATACATAAAAACAACCTCTCTTCCGTCGAAAAAATCGGCGTGGTCCGCCGGAAGGAACGCGGCGGCGCGCGCCCAGAAAGCGCTGCAAATGGCGTGCGGCGCGAAAAAAGGGAACGCTGTGCGGCGTTCCCTTGGGGGGCCTTACTTCTTGCCGATCTGCTCGGCGACTTCCGCAGCCAGATCGCTGACCTTTTTCTCGAGGCCGTCGCCCATCTTGTAGCGGGTGAAGGCGACGATCTTCGTGCCGTGCGCCTTCTGCTCGATCATCTTGCCCACGCGGGTCTCGCCGTCCTTGACGAACACCTGCTCGAGCAGGCAGACTTCCTCGTAGAACTTGTTGATGCGGCCCTGCACCATCTTCTCGATGATCTTCTCCGGCTTGCCCTCGTTGCGCGCCTGCGCGGCGAGGATTTCGGTCTCGTGGGCGAGATGCTCCGGGTTGACCTGATCGCGCGTCACGTACTCGGGCGCGACCGGCGACGCAGCCGCGATCTGCAGCGCGACGTCGTGCAGCACCTGACGGACCTCGTCGTTGACTTCGCACTCGGCGTCGACCAGCACGCCGACCTTGCCGCCCATGTGGATGTAGCTGTCGACGATGCCGTTCTTGGCGGCGTAGCGGACAAAGCGGCGCACGGAGATCTTCTCGCCGATCTTCGCGGTCTTTTCGGTGATCATGTCGGCGACGGTGGTGTCCGTGCCGTCGAGCTTGGCGGCGAGCAGGGCGTCGACGTCGGCGGGATCGCTGAGCACGATCTGCTTGGCGATGTCGTTGACCATCTGCTTGAACTCGGGGGTGTTGGCGACGAAGTCGGTTTCGCAGTTGACCTCGACGAGCGCGCCGGTGTGGCACTTGTCGCAGACATAGGCGCCGACCAGACCCTCGGCGGCGATGCGGCTCTGCTTCTTGGCGGCCTTCGCCAGACCCTTCTCGCGCAGATAGTCGATGGCCTTCTCGATGTCGCCGTCGCAGGCAGCGAGCGCCTTCTTGCAATCCATCATGCCGCAGCCGGTGCGACCGCGCAGTTCCATAACAACCTTTGCGGAAATCTCAGCCATGTTTGTCTCCTCCTGTCAGTCCAGATCGTTGGATGGCGTCAAACGCGATTCACGCGGCACCGGCTGCCCGATGCCGCATGAGTTCGTAGTTGTGCGCTTATTCGGCGGCGGCAGGGGCGACCGGTTCTTCAGCGGCGGTCTGCTCGCCCTGCTTGCCTTCCAGCACCGCGTCCGCGAGCTTGCCGGAAATCAGCTTGACGGCGCGGATGGCGTCGTCATTGCCGGGAATGACGTAGTCGATCTCGTCCGGATCGCAGTTGGTGTCGACGATGGCGACGATCGGGATGCCGAGGATGCGGGCCTCGGTCACGGCGATGCGCTCCTTGCGCGGGTCGACGACGAACAGCGCGCCGGGGAGCTTCTTCATCTCGCGGATGCCGCCGAGGTTCTTCAGCAGCTTCTCGCGCTCGGCGCAGAGCTTGACGACTTCCTTCTTGGGCAGGATGTCGAACTGACCGTTCTTCTCCATCGCGTCGATGTCGTTCAGGCGCTTGATGCGCGTCTGGATCGTGCGGAAGTTGGTCAGCGTGCCGCCCAGCCAGCGGTTGTTGACGTAGAACATGCCGCAGCGCTTAGCCTCGGTCTCGATGGACTCCTGAGCCTGCTTCTTCGTGCCGACGAAGAGGACGCTCTTGCCCTCCATCGCGATGTCACGGATGAACATGTACGCCTCGTCGATCTTGCGAACGGTCTTCTGCAGGTCAATGATGTAGATGCCGTTGCGCTCGGTGAAGATGTAGGGCGCCATCTTGGGGTTCCAGCGGCGGGTCTGGTGACCGAAGTGAACGCCGGCCTCCAGCAGCTGCTTCATGGAAATAACTGCCATGTGGGGTTCCTCCTTGTTTTTTTCCACCTCCCGCGTCATCTCCGCGCGGCACCATGAGGAGTTTCTCCCCGACGGTCAACCGCCGTGCGAATCGGCGAAAGTGCGTTTTCCTGAAAAGTATACCACATTTCCGCCCCCTTTCGCAACGCATTCGCGTTAAGTTTTTGTCAGTGGGCGGCAAAAAATCCGCCCGGCGCGCGGCGGGGCGGATATGAGCGGGTTCAGTCGAGCATTTCCAGCGCCACGGAGAAGTAGAACTCCTCATAGCTGCCGGTGAGGTTACCCTCCTCGTCGTAGTAGCGGTAGACCTTGAGCTCGACGGGATCGCCGATTTCGATGTTGTCAATCACGGCGGTGAGGTCGGCGAAGGTGTACACGCGCTCGCCGTTGGCCTCGGTGATGATGTCGCCAGGGATGAGACCGGCGTCGTCGGAAGGTCCGCCCTCCTCGACCTCGTAGACCTGCACGCCTGCCGGCGGATAGTTGCGCATGGGCTCCTCAGGGCCGTCCACCGCGGCGACCGTCACGCCCAGCCGCGGGCGCACGACGCTGCCGTTTTCGATGATCTGGTCAATGTAGCCGCTGACGCTGCTGATGGGGATGCAGAAGCCGATGCCTTCGAAGATGGTGCCGTACTCGTACATGTACTTCATCGTCGGGATGCCGACGAGTTGACCGCGCCCGTTGAGCAGCGCGCCGCCGGAATTGCCGGTGTTGATTGCGGCGTCGATCTGGATGACGGAGACGCTGCGGCTGAAGTTGTCGGCGGTCGTGCTGCGCTCGAGGCCGGAGACGATGCCGGCGGTCACGGTGCCGGGCAGGGTTTCAAAGCTGGAACTGGGATTGCCGATGGCGATGACCAGTTCGCCGATCTGCAGCTCGTCGGAGTTGCCGAGCGGGATCGGCAGCGCGCCGTCGGGCGCGTCGCCCTCGAACGAGAGCACGGCGATGTCCGTGCCGTCATCGTAGCCGACCAGCTCGCAGTCCATGACGGTGCCGTCCAGCCATTCGATGGAGAACACGTCGCCCTCCTCGACTACGTGGTAGTTCGTGAGGATGTAGCCGCCCTCGTCGGTCGCGCGGATATAGGAGCCGGAGCCGCCGCTGACCGGGTCGACCGACGCCACGCGCGTGACGGGATCCCACGATTCGAGCGAGACGACCACGCCTACCACGGACGGGCGGACGTTCGCGGCGATTTCCGGAATCGGGTTGTCCGAGGAATATACCGCGTCATAAGTCGTTGTGGAACCGTCCGTCTCCGCGGCGGCGGTCGTCCTTCTGGTCAGCAGCGCACCGC